>DUMD01000121.1 GCA_012840065.1 Clostridia bacterium | reverse complement strand
TTTTTTGCGGGGCGGTGCTTTTAAACCCAGAACATCTCCCTATAGCTTCCAGGGAATGGGGGAGGAAGGTTTGGAATTGCTAAAAATAGCCCGGGAAAGAACAGGACTACCCATTGTTACGGAAATCATGTCTCCTCACATGATTGAAAAATTCGTTGAGGATGTGGATATTATCCAAGTTGGAGCAAGAAATATGCAGAACTATGACCTGTTAAAGGAATTGGGCAAAATTAATAAGCCCATACTTTTAAAAAGAGGCTTATCAGCCACTATTGAAGAATTCTTGATGTCGGCAGAATATATATTGGTCGGTGGAAATAGCCAAGTAATTCTCTGTGAAAGGGGTATTAGGACTTTTGAGACCTACACCAGGAATACTTTGGATTTAAGCTCTATTCCTGCTTTAAAGAAGTTGAGCCACCTGCCGGTCATTGTTGATCCGAGTCATGCTACAGGAATGTGGTGGATGGTTGAGCCCCTTGCTAAGGCAGCAATAGCGGCTGGCGCAGACGGGCTTATGATTGAAGTTCACAATGACCCGGAAAATGCCAAGTGTGATGGTGCCCAGTCCATTAAACCTTCCAGATTTGGCAGCTTGATGAAAAAAATTAGAGCGATAGCTCAAATTGAAGGCAGAGAAGTTTAAAGGAGGAATTTGGTTTGGAGGAGAGCAATTTTTCTGATAAGGTCATAACAATTGTGGGCTTGGGTGTTATAGGTGGAGCTTTTGCCATGGCTTTAAGAGAATTGAAACCTAAAGGGCTCTATGGTGTGGATTTAAAGACTGAAACACTTAAAAAAGCAGAATCCATGGGGATAATTGATCAGGGTTATCTGGATCCCCAGGAAATTTTAAAAAGATCAGATCTGGTAGTAATTTGTATTTATCCTAAACTAATAGTAGATTTTGTAAGGAAGAACAAGCATAATTTCAAGCCAGGGGCTGTAATAACCGATACTTCAGGAGTAAAAAACGCATTGACTAAAGAAATTATAAAGATTTTGCCGGATAATGTGGATTTTATCTTTGGCCATCCTATGGCAGGGCGGGAAAAAAGAGGACTGGAATATGCATCCAGAGAGGCATTTAAGGGGGCCAATTATATAATTACTCCTTTGGAAAGAAATAAGGAAGAGAACATTAAGTTAATTGAAAACTTGGTAAAAAGAATTGGTTTCAAAAGAGTTTCCAGGCTTAGCCCGGAAAGGCATGATGAAATCATTGCTTATACCAGCCAACTTCCTCATGCTTTGGCCGTTGCTTTAATTAACAGCGAGGCCTTTACTCAGGAAGTGGGAGCTTTTATCGGTGACAGTTATCGGGACCTTACTCGGATAGCCCAAATAAATGATGAGTTATGGTCGGAACTCTTTTTTACCAATCGGGATAATCTTGTTAAGCAGATAGAAATGTTTGAGCAAAAGCTGGGAGCAATAAAAAAGGCGGTATTAAATCTGGATAAGGAAATGCTGGTGGAAAATTTTAAAGAGGCCAGCAGAAGAAGGAGTGAGCTTTAAAGAAAATGGAAAGGATAGAAGTACGCCTAGGTCATAAACATTATCCTCTTAAAATTAGGCGGGGCCTCCTAGATGAAATCGGGGAGGAGGTTAAAGAGGTTTACCAGGGGGAAAAAATAGCTGTGATTACTGATGAGAATGTGGATAACTACTATGGCCGGCAAGTTATAGATAATTTGCAGAGGGCAGGCTTTAAAGCGGAAAAAATAATTATCTCCCCCGGGGAAAAAAGCAAATCTTTTCCTGTTTTATTAAAGATTTATGAATTCCTGGCTGAAATGGGAATAACCAGAGGGGACTTACTCCTTACTTTGGGGGGAGGAGTTGTTGGAGACTTGGGCGGATTTGCAGCGGCAACTTATCTGCGAGGTATACCCTATGTTCAGGTTCCCACTTCTTTGCTGGCCCAGATAGACAGCAGCATTGGTGGTAAGGTGGCGGTGGATTTACCTCAGGGAAAAAACCTGGTGGGCTCTTTTTATCAGCCGGAGGCTGTCTTGATTGATCCGGATTTGCTACAAACATTGGAAGCAAGATTTTTCCGTGACGGATTGGCAGAGGTAATTAAATATGGCTGTATTAAGGATAGGAATTTATTCTTTAGCCTATTGAATTGTCCGGAGGAAGAAGATTTACTTAAAGATATGGAAAGTATTATCAGAGCCTGCTGTCAGATCAAAAAAGATATTGTGGAGAAGGATGAGCAGGATCAGGGAGAAAGGATGATTCTTAATTTTGGTCATACCCTTGGGCATGCTTTAGAAAGATATTTTGCCTATGAAAAATATACCCATGGGGAGGCTGTAGCAGCAGGGATGTATATGATCACCTGTATCAGCGAGCAGCTGGGGATGACAAAAGCGGGGACTTCTCAAAAAATTAAAGCAATTTTAGATAAATATAAACTGCCAATCTGGATTGAGGTTGATAATTGGGAACGGTTAGTAAATTATATCAAACTTGATAAAAAGAAAAGAGGGAACCGACTCAAGCTCATTATTTTAAAAGAAATTGGCCAGGCTGAAATAATTGAAAGCAGTCTTGATTTCTTTAAAGAAGGTTTTAAACTTAAATGGGGTGGATAAATGAAGAAGGTTAGAATTTTACCGTCAAAGTTGAAGGGGGAAATAAGGGTACCCTCTTCTAAGAGCCTAGCCCATAGGGCTATTATTGCTGCCGGCCTGGCGGCTGGCAAAAGCCTTATTACCAATCTGGATTTTTCAGAGGATTTGACAGCAACGGTGGAGGGCATGGCTGCTTTGGGGGCGGATTTAGAAAGAAGAGGGAATAGCCTGTTTATAGATGGAAGTAAATTTGGTCAGTGGGGGGATAGAACTATCCTTATTGATTGCAATGAATCTGGAACAACTTTAAGACTTCTTTTGCCCTTGGCTTTAGTAAAAGAAAATAGAGTACTTTTTAAAGGCAGGGGTAACCTGGGCAAACGTCCCTTGGATCCCTATTACGAAATTTTTGAACGACAGGGAATAAAACATTCCCTGGGAAAAGAGGGATTGGAGCTTAGAGTTGAGGGCAGTTTGAAAGCAGGAGAATATAGGATAAGAGGGGATATAAGTTCCCAATTTATAAGCGGTCTTTTATTTGCTCTGCCCCTATTGACCGGGGATTCCCGGCTAATAATAACTACGGAATTGGAATCCAAGGGTTATGTGGATTTAACCTTGGATATGTTGAATCAATTTGGAATAAGGGTTGAAAATTCAGCTTACCGGGAATTTTTCATTCCGGGGAAACAGAGCTATCAGGCTAAAAATGTTGAGATAGAAGGGGATTTTTCCCAAGCGGCCTTTTTTCTTGTGGCAGGAGTTTTAGGTAGTGATATAAAATGCACCGGTCTTAATCCTCACTCCCTTCAGGGAGACAAAGCTATTCTTGATCTACTTAAAGACATGGGCGGTAAGATCATTGTAAATCAGGAATATATTAAGGCTGAAAGCAGCCTTACGAAGGGCAGGGTGATAGATGCTTCTCAATATCCTGACCTTATTCCTATCCTAGCTGTTTTGGCGGCTTTAAGCACCGGGACTACTGAAATTGTTAATGCGGGAAGGCTGAGGATAAAAGAAAGCGACAGGCTTAAAGCTATTAGCGACGGTCTTTCCCGCCTGGGAGGAGACATAAAAGAATTGTCCGATGGGTTGATCATTAAGGGAAGGAAATACCTTGAGGGGGGATTGGTGGACAGCTGGAAAGATCATCGGATAGCCATGGCTCTGGCCATAGCATCTACTGGGTGTAAAAAACCTGTTGTGATAACTAACAGTGATGCGGTGAAAAAATCCTATCCGGAGTTTTGGGCTGATTTCAAGAGTTTGGGGGGAAAAGTAGATGAGCGGAATCTGGGGTAGGAAAATTAAACTTTCCATTTTCGGTGAATCCCATGGAAAAGCTATCGGTATTACTATTGATGGTTTGCCCCCGGGTTTTGAACTGGATCTTGATTTTATAAAAAAGGAGCTTAACCGGAGGGCTCCCGGTAAAAATTTCTTTTCAACTTCCCGGGCAGAGGAGGATGAGTTTGAAATCCTGAGTGGTTTTTTTAAGGGGCGGACAACGGGGACTCCTTTTTGTGCAGTGATCAAGAATAAGAATACGCGTTCTGAGGATTATGAGCAGGGACTAATCCGTCCAGGACATGCGGATTACACGGGATATATAAGATACGGAGGTTTTAATGATTACAGAGGAGGAGGGCATTTTTCTGGTAGACTTACAGCTCCATTGGTTTTTGCTGGGGCGGTGGCCAAACAATTGCTGGGAAGTAAAGATATTATTATCGGAAGCCATATCAAAAGCATAGGCGGTATTGAAGATGAAGCTTTTGATATGGTGGAGATTGACTTAGCTAAATTAGAAAAACTAGATAGGGATTTTCCGGTTTTGGATCAGCGTAAAGGAGAGAAAATGAAGGAAGCTATTCTCTCTGTCCG
>DUMD01000120.1 GCA_012840065.1 Clostridia bacterium | reverse complement strand
TATTCTGTAAAGAAAAAACCGGAAAAAGTTAATTCTCCGGTTTATCCCTTAGCTAATAAACTCCTGGTAAAGAAATTCCAGCACCAGATGAAAGAAAAAATCCTCCAGTAAACTATCTACCCTAAAAGCACAATGGGGTCACCTAGGTTTACACTAGCCCCCTCCTTAACTTTAACCTCTTGAACAATTCCATCTATTGGAGCTATGAGCTCATTTTCCATTTTCATAGCTTCCAAAACGGCAACCACATCCCCTGCCTTTACCCTATCACCTGCTTCTACCTTCAAGGCCACAATTTTACCCGGTATTGGAGCTTTAATGGTTTTTCCTCCATTAGCCGCAGGTGGCAAAGTGCCAAGATCAACAGCAGTTTCCTGGGGTTTTACACTAGGAGCAGCACCTTGTTGTTCAGACTCTTTTATTTCTTCCACTTCCACCTCATAAGTTTGGCCATTTACCGTAATTCTAAATTTTCTCAATTAAGCTTCCCCCTTTATCTGCGCATTCAGCTAATTTTCCGTTTATTGACGGCCTGTCAGCAAAGCCAGCCTACCAGCAATGCTCCAAGAAGACCCAGTTTTTCTTACCCTTTTTATAGAAATAATCCTTACCCTCTCTGCATCCTTTTCCAAATAGGCAGCCAGAGCTGCTGAAAGAATAGGTAAAATATTCATGACAACCTCCCTTAAAAGAATTTTTGCATCAGATAAAGTTTTCCTTCACCTGATGCTTTAAATCCAGTTATCCCAATTATCCAATTTAACCTTTTTTCAACCTTCCCAATGGAAAACCAAAACCTTTTAAAGAGGAATATTGCCATGTTTTTTCGGTGGCCTGTTTTCCCTTTTATTTGTTAACATCCTCAAAGCATTGATTAACCTAGGCCTGGTCTCCCAGGGTTCTATAACTAAATCAACATACCCCCGCCGGGCCGCCTGATAAGGAGTAGCAAATTTTTCCCTATACTCAGCTATTTTTTCTGCCCTTACCTTTTCCGGTTCTGCCGAACCTTTTATTTCTTTAGAAAAAATAATATTGGCTGCCCCCTCCGGCCCCATAACAGCTATTTCAGCCGTGGGCCAGGCAAATACCTGGTCGGCGCCTAAATGACGGCTACACATAGCAATATAAGCACCGCCATAAGCCTTCCTCAATATCACGGTAATTTTAGGAACAGTTGCTTCCGAATAGGCATAAAGGATCTTGGCCCCATGCCTGATAACCCCGCCATATTCCTGCTGGGTTCCGGGTAAAAAACCAGGAACGTCTACTAAAGTGAGCAAAGGGATATTAAAACAATCACAAAATCTGATAAAACGGGCAGCTTTATCAGAAGCATTCACATCCAAACAGCCGGCCATTATTTTAGGCTGGTTAGCAACAATACCTATTGTTCTTCCATCCAGCCGAGCAAAGCCAATAACTAAATTTTGGGCAAAATAGGGCTGAACCTCCAAAAATTTCCCCTTATCCACCAGAGACTTGATTATGGTTTTTATATCGTAAGGACGACTGGCTTCATCAGGGATAACTTCATTTAAAGCCAGATCTGTTCTAGCCGGATCATCCCCATCTTCATCACAAAAAGCCTCTTCCAAGTTATTAGAGGGAAGATAACTTAGAAGCTCCCTTACCTGCCGGAAACAATCAATTTCGTCCTCCGCTGCAAAATGAGCCACTCCGCTAATTTGGTTATGAGTCAATGCTCCCCCCAATTGTTCAGCAGATACCTGCTCCCCGGTAACCGTTTTAATTACCTCCGGCCCGGTAACGAACATCTGACTCTTTTCTTTCACCATAAAAATAAAATCAGTAATGGCCGGAGAATAAACCGCACCCCCAGCACAAGGCCCCATAATTACCGAAATCTGGGGAATAACCCCCGAATAACTGGTATTGCGAAAAAAAATTTCTCCGTAACCCTTTAGAGCATCTACACCTTCTTGAATCCGCGCTCCCCCCGAATCATTTAAACCTATTATAGGAGCCCCTGTCTTAGCGGCCAAATCCATAACCTTGCAAATTTTTGCCGCATGCTGTTCACCTAAAGAACCGCCCAAGACAGTAAAATCTTGAGCATAAACATAGACAAGCCGGCCATCAATAGTACCATAACCGGTTATAACCCCTTCGCCGGGGGCCTCCTCTTTATCCATCCCAAAATTAGTACACCTATGGGTTACAAACATATCTAATTCTGTAAAACTACCCGGATCCAACAATAACTCAATTCTCTCTCTGGCTGTATTTTTCCCCTTCCTATGCTGTTTAGCAACAGCCTCTTTTCCTCCACCCTCCATAATTTTTTGCTTATATAATCTAAATTGTTTAATCTTTTCCTTTGTAGACATTGTTTGCCCCTCTCTTCCTCTTTACACATTTAGCCTATTCATTAATTAGGAATTTTAGAAGGCTGTTAGTCAAAAACTAGTTATTTTAGAACCAAATATTAGCACCAAGTACTAATATTATAGCCTCATTTCCAATTCTTTGCAATATTAAAAAGAAAAGTCAGATTAACAAGGAGATAATCTGACTTTTTAAATACTTTTTTCAATTGGAGAATCTTAATAAATCCAAACCATAAGCTTTTCACTCATAATACTAAAGGTCAATCCTACCCTGATGGCCAAAATCCTTCCAATCCAACACCAGGTTTGGCCTCTTCCAGACTTCGGACACCCTTTGGACAGAAATAATTTTAATTTGGTCAAGAGAACTATCAAGATAAGCAGCTACAGCCGCTGCTAAAACCCATAGCTCCAGCTTGTTTTCTCTCAAGTCACTTTCTTTATTCCTTTCAGCAATAATATCCATCTTCTTCTCTCCTCAACAATAATGTTTTCCTGCTCTCCAGAAAACCAACTAAAAGGATATACCTTTAACATTAATATTTACAGCAATCACATTAAGGCCGGTCAAATATTCAATTTCATCTTTTATCTTCTGTTGACCTAGGGCAGCTATTTCTACCAGGCCGTTCCGATATTCAAAGTAACCGTTTATTTCTACAATTACCCCATCTTCCCTAATTTCTACCGTTATCCCTCTTCCTTTAACAAATCCTTTGACATTAGCAATCACATTTTCCACCAGGGCAGCAATCACCTGCTCGGAAATAACCAGCTTACCTATATAACTGAAGGCCGGACGGACAATAGATTGTTCGCCTATTTTTTTCGGAGGAGCCTGAGGTTTTAATTTCATAAAAATTTCCGAAGGATCCACCAGCAGGCCAGATAATTTCTTCTTGACTTCAATGGTGGCAACAGGAATAGTATGTTTCCCTTCCTTCGTCCTGATTTTCCTGGCCAGATTTCGCTCCCTTTCTGTAGAAATATCCTCTATTCTTATAATTTTGGTCGGCTCTGGTAAATCAAGTGCCTTCACTATTTTTCTAATCATTTTAAGGGAGGTCCCAATAACTAAAATTCGTCCAGGATTAAGTTGGGCAATTGCCGCTTGAACTTCTTCCCGATGCTTAGGATCTGTAAAGATAGCCCTATGCACAGCCCGTAATTTATTAGGTGCCTTTTTGGCCGAATAACCGGCTAAAATTTTGCCGTCCTTAATCAGCAAACCATCATCAATAATGGCATCTATCTGATGAATATAAGCCAAATTTACTGCCCGGTGGCTTTTTCCCGTACCACTATTCCCTACCAATGCATATAATTCCAAGCTTTTTCCTCCCTATTTTTTGATACTTAAATTATATTATCTTTCAAGATAATATATCAACAACTTATACACCACCAATAACAGTAATAAAGACTCCATCTTCTAAACCTTTAATTTTGCTGTAACCAATACCCGATACACTCTCCACCCCACTAAAGAAGAAAAAGTAATTTTCAAAATATCTCCAGGAATAAAATAAATCACTCCCGCCATTAAAGCCTGGGAAAAAGGCAGACCTGTTACCATCATCAGCCTTCCCAGCCCCAGAATATAAATTATGACGGTAGCCACAAGAAAAACTAAAACCAATCTCCCTAAAGAACAATCCTCTCTGCCTTCAGTAAGCTTCCCCACCAGATAGGCAGCAGCAATAAAACCTAACAGATAACCCCCGCTAGGACCCAATAAAACCCCTATTCCAGCCTGTCCTTTAGAAAAGATAGGTAAACCGGCGGCCCCCAGGGCCACATAAACCACCTGGCTCAGCATCCCCAAACGGGAACCTAAAAGCAAGCCGGCCAAAAGGGTCACCAGGGATTGTAAGGTAATCGGTACAGGACTGAAAGGAAGTGGAATACTATAAAGGGCTCCTAGACTAGTTAAAGCAGCAAACAAAGAAACAAAACAGATTTCTTTTATTTTCACCTCACATCACCTTTCTCCTAACAAATTTACTTCTCCGGCCAAAACAGCACGGATAGTATTATCGGGCAAACGAACCAAAAGCCTGCCTTCCTCGTCCAATTTTTCTGCTATTCCTTCGAAGGATCCGTTTCGGTCTGTAATCCTTACCCTGGTCTGTAAAGTCCCGGCCAGTGTACACCAGTCAGACCGGATAGGAGCAAAACCTTCATTTAAATAAGTAAAATAAGCTCTTTCCAATTCCAGAAGAATTACCCTTAAAAGTTCTGCCCGGTTATAGGTTTTTCCAGTGATCATTTTAAGGGAACCGGCAGTCTCCTTTAATTCCTCAGGATAATCAGAATCGGTCAAGTTAACATTGATGCCAATCCCCACTATAACATAATCAACCTGCCCAAATTCCGCGGCCAACTCAGTTAAGATCCCAGCCACTTTCCGCTTCCCATAGAGTAAATCGTTGGGCCATTTAATTTTTAAATCAATCCCCGCAAATCTTTTGACTGCTTTAGCCAAAGCCACTGCCGCAACCAGGGTCAGTTTAGGTGTATCCAAAGGGCTGATGGGGGGTCTTAAAATCAAAGAAAACCACAGGCCTTTGCCCTTAGGAGAAGACCAGGACCTACCCAGACTTCCCCTTCCTTCCAACTGTTCCTCGGCTATAACCACCATACCTTCTTCCCTTCCTTGAACAGCCAGCTCTTTGGCCTTCTGGTTTGTAGAATCAACCCTTTCCAAATAAATGATCTCCTGCCCAAACCTGCAACTAGCTAGTCCCCGCTTAATCTCCTGGGGTAAAAGCAGATCAGGACTTTTAATAAGTAAATACCCCCGATTAGTCTGGGAATCTATCTGATATCCTTCTTGACGCAAAGTATTTATATGTTTCCAGACCGCCGTCCGGGAAATTCCTAATCTTCTACTTATTTCACTTCCGGAAATATAATTTCCCTCTTTTTCAGCCAAAAGTTCCAGTACCCTTTCCTTCATTGCCATTCCTCCCTAGGTTGGTGGGATAATTATATATGATAAGCACTAGTATTGTCAACCTAATAGGTACAATTGGTTGACAATATAACTAAAAAAAGAACCATTCTAAATAAGCTAGAGCCTAAAAGAAATTGGTTTTATAAAGAAAAAAGGAGGTGAAAAAACACCTCCCTATCCGGAAAGAAAACCTCAATCAACTTAGCCCGCTAAACCTGCTAGGCCATGAATTTCTTCCGCTACTATTTTCTCCACCCGGTTATCCTTGTCCACAAAAACCACCCGGGGATTGAAATCCGCCAAGTCTTTTTCTTCCACCAAGGCATAGGCAATAATAATTACCAAATCCCCCTTTTGGACTAAACGGGCCGCTGCCCCGTTCAAACAAACAATTCCCGAATTCGCTTCCCCGGCAATAGCATAGGTCTCTAAACGGGAACCATTATTAAGATTCACCACCTGAACCTTTTCATAAGGAAGAATATCTGCAGCCTCCAGCAATTTTCGGTCTATCGTTATGCTACCCACATAATTGAGATTAGCCTCAGTCACAGTTGCCCGATGAATTTTAGCTTTGCACATTTGCCTGTACATTATTCTACCTCCAACTGCAAATTGTCAATTAGCCTAGTTTTTCCAATTTTAACTGCCAGGGCAATCATAATTTTGCCCTTTAAAACCTTAAGGGGCTTGAGGTCATCTACAGAACAAATCTCCACATAATCAATATTTGCCAAAGGTTCGGAATTAATAAAATCGACCATTTGACGGCGAATTTTTTCTGCCTGTCTTTCCCCTTCCCCAATCAACTTTTCCGCAAGCTGCAAAGATTTAAACAAAACAAGAGCAGCTTCCCTTTCCTTAGAATTCAGATATTTGTTCCGGGAGGATAAGGCTAAACCGTCCTCCTCCCGCACAATGGGGAGGGCAATAATTTCTACCGGTAAATCCAAATCCTTGACCATTTTTTTCAGCACTGCTACCTGCTGGGCATCCTTTTGGCCGAAGAAAGCCAAATCCGGCTGAACTAGATTAAATAATTTGCTTACTACGGTAGTTACCCCTTTAAAATGCCCCGGCCTGGAAGCACCGCACAACCTTTCCGTTAAACCGAAAACCTCTACATAGGTTCCATGATCAGAACCGTACATTTCCTCTACAGAAGGGGCAAAAACTACGTCTGCCCCCAGCTCTTCGACCAACTTACTATCCCTCCTTAAATCTCTGGGATATTCCTCATAATCCTCTCCCGCCCCAAACTGAAGGGGATTAACAAAAATACTTACAACCACAAAATCCGTATCCTTGATTGCTCTCTCTATTAAAGACAAATGCCCCCGGTGAAGATAGCCCATGGTAGGAACCAAACCAATCTTTTTCCCCTCTTGTCTGGCCCTATTAACCGCTTTTCGTAGTTCTTGCTTACTAGTAATTAATTCCATTTCTCTTCCTCCTAATACAGCTTGGACAAGGTTTCTTCCTGCATACTGAAACAATGCTCCGCAGCGGGAAACTGACCGGAAGAAACTTCCTGCTTATAAAGTTTTAAAGCTTCCACAATCTGCTTTCCAAATTCCCCATATCTTTTTACAAATTTAGGCGTAAAATCATTAAAGAAACCAAGCAGGTCGTTAATAACCAGAACCTGGCCGTCACAGCCATTACCTGCCCCAATCCCAATTACAGGAATTGACAGCCGCTCGGTGATTATTTTAGCTAAAGGAGCCGGAACACATTCAAGCACAATAGCAAAGGCTCCTGCCTCCTCTAAGGCTTCCGCATCCTTAATGATTTTCTTTGCCCCTTTCAAATCCTTTCCCTGCACCTTAAACCCACCTAACTGGTTAACGGCCTGGGGGGTAAGCCCCAGATGCCCCATAACCGGAACACCGGCATTTACCAAAGCTCTGAC
Organism: Clostridia bacterium; assembly: GCA_012840065.1. Lineage (GTDB taxonomy): Bacteria > Bacillota > DUMD01 > DUMD01 > DUMD01 > DUMD01. The sequence continues at coordinate 6,956 of DUMD01000120.1, read as the reverse complement.
CGTTGGAGCAATTTCCGAACCGCCTTCTAGTTTTAAAGCCTGCACCCCTGCTTCCTGCATCATTCTCCTAGCACTCTGTAAAGCCTGTTCCGTACTGATTTGGTAAGACAAAAAGGGTAGGTCCGCCACGACTAGACTGGATTTAGCTCCCCTAGTTACTGCTTTGGCATGATGAATCATATCATCCAAGGTTACAGGAATGGTGGTATCATAACCCAGAACCACCATTCCTAAAGAATCACCAACTAAAATCATCTCCAGGCCGGCCTCGTCAACCAATTTAGCCATGGAATAATCATAAGCTGTAACCATGCTAATCTTTTCTCCCTTTTTCTTCATTTCCTGTAATTGGGTGATTGTTATTCTATTTGCTCCCATTTTCTTCTCCTCCTAAATTAAAATTTCCCTTAACCGTTCTGCCTGCTCCCTATTAATACTCCCTTTTTCCAAGGCAACGCCGATGGTGTTTTTCCCTAAAACTTGATAAAGGCTTTTTAGTTCTGTTTCTTCCCCTGCCAAAGCTGCCAAGTGGCCGGCCACTACCTGCCAATCACCCCGTGCAATGGGACCTGTTAAGGCAGCAGCAGGAGGAAGAAATTTTAGATTATTTACCGTCCCCTCTAACAAAGGGAGCAAAGCATTCTTGGCCTGTTGGGCACTAAAACCAATTTTCTGGTATAAGCTAAGAGCCGCATAGGCCAGAGTGACAGTATAATTGGAAATTAAACAGGCTCCCAAATGATAAAGGACCTTATTATTTGTTTCAATGGAAATAAATTCTCCCCCTAAATCCTCCACTATTTTTCTGCCAATCTCCTCTGCTTCTCCATCTCCTTCAAAGCTAAAAATCGAGCCAGGAAGATTGGTACAGGCAGTTTCAAGATCGGCAAAGGATTGCAGGGGATGAAGAGATGCAATAAAAGCCCCCCGCTCCTTTAAAGGAGCGATAACAGTGGAAGGCAGGGAACCACTGCAGTGGAAAAAGAATTTACCGGCTAAATCCAATTTACTTTTAGCCAGCCTGTCCCCAATTTCAGCAATTGTCCGGTCAGGAACAGTTAAAAAAATAATCTCCCCTGTCTTAACCGCATCCTCCGGCGTCAACTGGCATTTTGCCCCGGTAAGCCGGGCAAAGCGCTGGGCTGACAAATCCCTTCTGCTATTTACAGCCTCCACCGGCCAACCTTTTTTGCAGAGAGCAACAGCCAGGGCAGTACCAACCACGCCGGCCCCAATAAAGACCATTTCCTTTTTCATCCTCTACCCCCTTTCCGCAGGGCAAAACAAAAACCTCCGAGACGGAGATCCCGGAGGTCACAAAGTCACCCAGTAAAAAAGACATTCTTTCTCTAAGCACATTAGGGCCTAGTTAGCCAATAAAACATACTAGGACCTAAGCCTAGAGAAATCTTCCTCAACTCCCCGTCCCGGTCTTGTCTCCAGATCCAAGCGGTTCCGTAGCCGTTATTTAGTTTTTGTTCAGCCCCTATTTGCCGGTGCAGCTTCCAGAGAATACTGCCCAGCAAAGACATTTTACCTCACTTTTAGGAGTATGTAAATAAATTCTTTGACTTCTCTGTAACTTTTCCCCTAACTCCCTAGTGGCCATTCCAAGCCCGGGAAGGGAATCCAAGCCTAATTCCTGTAGAGGAATAACGACAAAAGCCCTTTCGGTCAAACGGGGATGGGGAATAGTCAACCTTTCCCCCTCATATTTTTCTTCTCCGTAAAGAAGAAGATCAAGATCAATGGTCCGGGGTCCCCATCTCACCGTGGGTTTGCGTCCCAGCTTCCGCTCTATCTCCTGGCATCGATCCAGCAAATCCAGAGGAGGAAGGCTGGTTTCAATTTCTACAACCATATTTAAAAAAGCCGGTTGATCCAGATAACCAAGGGGATCAGTTTCATAAATTGACGAGCAGTCCTTGACAACAACCCCTTCAATTTGAGCCAGCAAGCCAATGGCAGATAAGAGATTGTTTCTTCTATCCTCTAGGTTGCTGCCTAATCCTAAATAAACCCTAGGCATGATCTTTCCCCCTGACAATTTCCACTTCCGCATAATCCAAAACTCCTCCCAGGGGTACATTGGGTTTACGAATTGTTACAATTATTTCCTCCGCAGAACAAGCCAGACTAACTAAGCGGGCAATTTCTTCCGCCGCTTTTTCTAATAAATTATATTTTTTTCCTTCCATTACCTCTTTAGCAATTTTATAAAGGGTTCTGTAGTCCACAGTTAAATCCAACTCGTCCCTTTCTCCGGCCTCCTTAAGACTGAGTCTGACTTCCAAGTCAACTTCAAAACGCTGACCTAAGCTTTTTTCCTCCTCTAATACTCCGTGATAACCGTAAAAAACCATATTTTTAAGCCTGATCTTATCCATGCTACCTCCTCACAATTGCATCAGCCATTTTAGCTACCCTGGACATCATTTTTACATTATGAACCCTGACGATATCCGCTCCGCCAGCAATAGCCAAAGCCACAGTAGCAGCCGTACCCTCTTCCCGTTCATTCACAGGTAAATCAAGAACCTTTCCAATAAAGGACTTGCGGGAAGTACCGACCAAAATAGGACAGCCCAGTCCTTTAAACTCCCCTAAACGATTCAATATTTCCAGATTATGTTCCATAGTTTTTCCAAAACCGATTCCCGGATCCAGAATAAGCTGGCTACGGTTCAGTCCGGCTTTTTCAGCAATTCCAATGCTTTTTTCGAAAAAATTGTTGATATCCGTCAGCAAATCCTTATACCCGGTTCCTTCCTGATTATGCATAACAATAACCGGGCATTGATAACGGGCAGCAACTTCAGCCATCCGGGGATCCCCTTGCAAGCCCCAGATATCATTTATAATATGAACACCCAAATCTAACCCCATTTCTGCAATCTCCGCTTTATAGGTATCCAAACTGAGGGGAATATTTACTTCCTTACTTATCCGGGAAAGAACGGGAAAAAGTCTTGCCTTTTCTTCCTGGCTGCTGATTTTTTCTGCTCCGGGACGGGTTGATTCCGCCCCCAGGTCAATTATGTCTGCCCCCTCTGCCTCCATCTCTTTCGCTCTTCGGATTACATCTTCCGGATCCTTATAACTTCCCCCATCGGAAAAAGAGTCCGGTGTAAGATTTATAATCCCCATAATGAGAGTTTTCTTCCCCAAAGGTAAAAATTTCCCCCGGCAGTCTAATCCTTTCACCTGTTTTTCATTTAAAGCCTCTAAAACTTCTTCCAATCTAACTGCTATCTCCCTTAAACCAAAGGGCTGTTTTTTTATTTTTTCCACCAGCAGTTGGTATTGCCTTTGGGTTGCCAAAAGCAAAACATCCGAATAGGCAATTCCACCGCTTACCACCTGCTTGGCCACCACAGCCTCCCCGCCTTTAGAAAGGATTTCCTGTTTGAGTATATTAGCTCCAGCTGAGCTTACCCCTGTAATTTTTATAGCGTGAAACAAAGCCTTGGGCAGCATAATTTCAATCCCGGCAGGATCAGCACCTATCTTAGCCATTTCCTCCCTGGCCCTTTCCAAACTGGCCAGCATTTTTACTTGTATCCCCATTTTCATTTGCACTCCTTTCTATCTAGCTAGCCCACTCAGCTTTTTAAAAGTGCAAATGCTTCCGCCCTGGTACTGGGGTTAGTTCTAAATATTCCCCGGACAGCCGAGGTTATGGTTTTAGAACCGGGTTTTTTTACCCCCCGCATGGTCATACACATATGTTCTGCTTCAATAACCACGGCAACTCCCTGGGGCTGCAGTTTTTCCAGGAGAGCATCCGCCACCTGGCTGGTTAACCTTTCCTGTAACTGGGGTCTGCGGGCATAGCCCTCAACCACTCTAGCTAGCTTGCTTAAACCGGTCAATCTCCCCTTAGTAGGAATATAGGCCACATGGGCTTTTCCAAAAAAAGGTAACAAATGGTGTTCGCAAAAAGAATAAAAGGGAATATCCTTTACCACAACCATTTCTTCATGCTGTTCATCAAAAAAAACATCAATTTCCTCTTTAGGATCGGTTCCTAAACCGGAAAAAATCTCCCGACACATTTTGGCAACCCTTTTTGGAGTGCCGACCAGTCCCTCCCGTTCCGGATTTTCCCCTAAGGCCTCTATAATTAATCTTACTGCCTGCTCAATTTTTTCCTCCTCAATCATCAAGCAGCTCCTCCTTTTCTTAGCAGTAAACAGTAAATAGCTGATAATATCCAGCGGATAGCTTGTCCAGCTTTTTTCTTATCTTACCACCTGGCAAATCTTTTCTCAACTTTATTCTGGAATTAAGGGTAAAAAGAAAAATTTTATCTTCTTAAAAAAACCGGGTTAGTGCTTGTTGTCAGTACTAACCCGGTTTTAAAAAGCTAACTAGTTTTTAAAATTAAAGGTTATCGGTTGATGGGGAAGAGCAACATAAAATTTATATTTTCCACTTTCTCGAGGAAGGTTTTTAAAAACTATTAAGTACTCACCAGATCTTGTCGCTTCAATTTTTTCATGTTTCCCTTCATATAGAGCATTATCCTCGTTAGAAAATTGGCTGGCAATAATATTTTCCCCAAAAGTATTGCCCTCACTATCATAGTAAATATGGGTTTGGTTATCTGTAGGAGTATTAAACAATTTCTTCAAATAAAAATACCCTTCCCCGTTTGGTATTTTCTTATTAATGGTAACAGTATCGCTGGCAAAAAGATCAGTACCCAAATCGACCTCCTGGGCAATAGGAATATTATTAATAGTCACCTTAATCTCAGTCACATCCCCCTCCACAGGAACAAAGGAAAAATAACCCTTCATCCGATTACCGCCGGCAGTTACCAAACTCTGCCCCAGGCTTTCAAGTTGATTACCATCTATAAAAATAGTTGGGCTAAAGGCTTGGTTATCCTTAAGGCCTCGGTCCATTTGCAAAAAATAATTGCCATTAGCCGTTTGTTCCCCCTTACCCGTTACGCTTACTTCCAGAAAAGTTTTCGTTGTTCCCAAAACCAGCCGGTCTATGGTTAAAACTGCATTTCCTAAATCCTTACTTTCCCCTTCCTTAATGTATTTTGCCTTTTGATAGGGTTCTGAAAAGTCCATGGCAATAGGGGTATCATAATTCTGACCTTCTGGAGAAATAATTCTAACCGCAATCCCCTCTGCATCCGGCCCTACCGCTTCGAATCTCACCAATCCTTTTTGCCTGCCCATAATCAACCCTATTTTTTTGAACTCCCTGCCTGTACTATCAACTAAAACCAGATTAGGACCAATCCCTTTCCAAGATTTCAAGCTGTAAAAGACAGTAAAATCCGTAGCATCGGCAATAACCGAGTCAATTTTTACCCTACCCTGGGCCAGTTCATGAGTCGTTTCCACTTTTTTTAGCAAACCGGCCTTCTCTGCCCGCTCCAGCTCCTCCTTAGCAAAAGCTGAAACATTGTATTCGCTTAAAACATAAAATCCCCCTAAAGCCAAAGCGCAAACAACAATCACTATCACTGCAATTTTAATAGCTGAACGCATTTCTCCACTCCTCTCTTTTGCAAATCAGATAAGCTGGATCTAAACTTGCAGTATTACATAGAAAAATTTAACCAAATTTCCTAATTATTATCACACAAAAAATATATACACAAAATATATACACTAAAATTTTCTTTTATCCTTGAATTTTTTCGTCCTTTTTTTGTTCGTTCTCCATTTGCTGCCTAGCGATTTTTGTAAAGACAACCCCCCCTATAACCAAAATAATTCCCAAGAGTTGAAGAACTTCCAATCTCTCCTTCAACAAAAAATAAGCCAATAGGGCTGCTATAACCGGTTCAACTGTAGCCAAAATACTTGCTTTGCTTGCTTCAATATATTTTAACCCACTGGTATAAAAAAAATTGGCAAGCAGCGTAGGCCCTAAAGCCAAAGCCAGTAAAAGCAACCAAACCGCTAGAGGGTAATTAGATCTAAAAGCTGCAATCGGATTATTAACAATAAGGAAAAAAATAGTTCCAAAGGCAAAAGCATAAAAAAGTACAATCCATTCGTTATATTTTTCCAGCCCCTTCTTACCAAAAATACTGAAAAGGGCATAAGTAAAACCAGATCCCAACCCTGTTATTATCCCTAAATAGCTCAAACGAAGATGGGCAAAATTATAAGCTTTGACCACAAACAAGCAGCCCAAAAAGGTAGAGAAGAGAGAAATCAATTTTTGTTTAGTAATCCTCTCCTTAAAAATTTTCGCTGACAACAAAGTCACAAAAGCAGGAGCAGTATAGAGTAAAACTGCCGCCGTTGCCACATCGGTCAACCTGACAGTATAAAAGTAGAGGGTATAAAAACAGGTCACACTAATTAAACCAAACAAGGCGAAAAAAAGAAGATCAGATCTCTTTATTTTTAACAAGGACGGAAACTTAATGATAACAATTATTAAAAGTCCCAAAAAGGCAAAAAGAGCACGAAAGGTAACTACGGTTAAAGGATCTATCCCATAGCCATATAAATATTTGCCTAAAATACCCAAACTACCCCAAAGTATACCGGCAGCCAAAACCAAAAGATATCCTTTCATAATCATCTCTCCCAACTAGAGCAAAACCCCGTTTCCTAGTAATAAGAAAACAACAATGTTAACTTAAATTCTATAAATCTATCCCTAATTCCTACTTTGTAAATTTTATTAACTCAAAAACACTAAATTTTCCTCTCTAGTTTCAGTAAAATAAAAAAATACTGCGGAAATATTTCCGCAGTATTTTTTTATTTAAATTTTAATTATTTTTTAGGAGCCGGGTCAACTACATCTTCGGTAATACCAGCAACTGCAGCTGCGTATTTCCGGAATTCTTCGAACGGAGTAAATGCTCTAACAACCATCCGAGCACCGTCTGGTGAACCGCCACCATGCATGCAACCAGGAACACCAGCACCAAGAGTTAACCATTCAGTTAAGCGAGCTGCACGAGCTCT
>DUMD01000119.1 GCA_012840065.1 Clostridia bacterium | reverse complement strand
TTGTGATTTCTTTTGCTAATTCGTCTATTTCAGCCTGAATAGCTTCACGGTCTTTCTCTACATTGGTATCATTGGCTGATTGTACTGCCAGTTCTCTCATTCTCTGCAAAATTGCATGGGTTTCCTGGAGAGCGCCTTCTGCAGTCTGAATTAAGGAAATACCGTCTTGAGCATTTCTGGAAGCCATGGTAAGGCCTCTGATTTGGGCACGCATTTTTTCGGAGATGGACAGACCTGCTGCGTCGTCTCCTGCCCGGTTAATTCTGTAGCCTGAGGACAGTTTCTCCATGGATTTTGTAGCAGCAGAATTAGTAAGTCCCAGCTGCCGATGGGTGTTCATAGCCATCAAGTTGTTGTTAATTCTCATTTTTTAATTCCTCCTTGAATTAAAATAATCGTCCTTGAATTTTGATATCAAGTTTTAGTTTAAGAAAAACATCCTTGCCGGCAAAGGGTGTGTTTTTCTTTTCGCTGTATATTTATATCGACAGAGTAAAAAAAAACTTTAGAGTTTTTGGGGATTTTTTTAAAGAGTTAGTTTTGGATCTTCTTAAATAAATCCTTAAGCTGCTCTTTCTTTAAAGTAAAATTCCGGCTGGTTTGGGCTGACTGCCGGCTTTCTTCCTTGATGGCCTCAAAAACCTCCCGGCGGTGGATGGCCACGCTTTTGGGGGCTTTGATGCCCAGTTTTACCTGGTTGGGCCCGATCTCCACCACAAAAACCTCGATGTCCTCCCCAATCATAATGCTTTCTGATTTTTTCCTACTTAACACCAGCATTATCCATCCCTCCCCGGAGGCTGCTTTTTAATTCCTCCATGATAAAATGCTTAGTTTTATAGCGGTTATCATCAAGAATGACCTGTTTGCCCTTTTTCTTCCTGTGGTTAATGATGAGGGGAGCTAGAAGATTAGCCGACATTTTGCCGATATCCTCCGGAATGACAACCAGGGCAAAGACAAGCACATCCTCTTCCTTTTCAATCTCCAGTTCTTTTACGGTTTCCTCCGGCAGATCAAATTCGTAATCCTTTTTAAAGTAAAAGGGGTTGATTAGAACAAAGGCCAAATCCGGTTCCTCCACTGCCTGCAGCCAGCAGAAGGGGAGGTCATTATCTTTATCCTCAACAAGGACAAATTTTTTAACCTGTTCAAAAGCAATAATCCCCTGGGGAAAGTAAATTATCCTATCCTCACTTATTTCCAATTCTCCAAAATTTCTAGTCCAGATTTTCATTTCTTTCTACCTCCCTGACGAAAAAAGGGGACAGGTTTTTCTGTCCCCCCTTCTCTAAATTAGTCTTAAGCTCTTTCATCAATATGGCGGATATTTATACTATTCCACTGCCTTACGTAAATATTTGCCTTACCCGGCTGGTAGTAGTGAATAGTTTTTCGGGGCCGGTAGTCAATTTCAGCTCCTCCCAACCTCCAGTCAATGTTTAGATGGCCCACCACCTCAATTTTAGGCCTGCTTTTGGGGATGCAGTCAACATTAAAGTCATATTCCGGCCAGGCATTCCTTTCAGCAATCTCAGCCACAATTGCCCGGGCGGGGAGGCCGTCCTCAATCCGGCCAAATCTATCCCCTTCCTGGGCAATCCTTCCCGTATATTCCAGCACTACCCTTTTCCCCAGTTCCGCATATTCCCGGGCCAAATCCAGATTTCCCTTCAACCCGGCTTCGGCAAAACATTCATATTGGTCAATAATGACCCTGGGCCATTCCCGGTCAATGATCATCTCGGCCTTAACCTGCCGGATGTCCTGTTCCCCCCTGGGCTGTTCTAAACTCTGGACGGGTTTTTGGGTCTTAATTCCAAGCAGTAATGGTCTTGTCTCAATCTGCAGTCCCATGCCCACACCTCCCCCAGTGCCGCGGTTAATTTATCATCTGCGTATTATCCGGTCAGCCAAATACATTTTGTTCTTTTCTTTTCCTGATCCGGTGCTATAGCTTGGCTTTTTAGAATTTTCCTCACCTTTTAATCCTCTTACCAGCTGGTCTGAACATTTAGGGCAAAATCTTCCCTGGTCAATAGGTTCACCGCAGGATTCACAGAACAGAAGGGGACCCTTCAATCCCCTAGCTTCCAACCTTCCTTCCCGCAGGTAGTTCAAAATCTTTTCCAGAGAAACCCCGGTAGCTTCGTGCACCTCAACGGCGCTGCAGCCCCGGTGGGCCCAAACATATTCCTTCACCTTCTTAAATTCTTTCTCATCCTCTTCGATACAGACAGGACAAAGATTTTTACTAATATAAGTAAATAACCTCCCACAGCGGGGACAATTTCTCAAATCCACGATACCACTCCCTTTTGAGTAATAACTGGATATTTATCCTTATTTTTCTAGTACTTCGACATTATTCTTTCCGTTCCTTTTTTTTCTTTAATTTTTTCTTTAATAAGGCTAAGAGTGATTTTTTTTCACCTAAAAAGGGGTAGCTCCCAACGGAAGCTTACCCCTTTTAAAAAGTCAGCTTATTCTTTTACAGCTTCGTTTAATTTTTTCAAGAATTCTTCTGGGTCTAAACCGTGAACTTGGGCAGCCTGTTCAACAGTTTCACCTACGGCTGAAGCACAGCCCAAACATTGAATGCCGGCATTTTTAAAAACCGGTACCGTTTCCGGATATCTACCCAAAACTTCAGCAATAATCATATCTTTAGTAATCTTGCCCATTTCCTATCCCCCTTTTTCGATTTGAAAAAAATAAATTATTTTCTTTATTTTTTCCTCTCCCAATTAAATTATCCTTTTTCTTTATTTACATTTTTTCCAATTTATAAATATCTTACCTTTTCCGCTAAAGTTTTCCGGGAAGTTTTAGCCGGTTTACCGGCAGGATACCCCAAACAAACCAAGGCAATTAAATTTTTGTCTTTTTCAATTTTTAACAAATCCAAAAGATCCGGCTTATCAAATAGGGAAAGCCATAAACTGCCCAGCCCCAGGGCATGGGCAGCAAGCAGCATATTCTGCACCGCTGCCGCACAGGCATGTTCGTATCCTTCTCCCCTGCCCGGCAAAAACTGTTCCGCCCCAGTTTTAGCTGGATCACCAACCACGGCCACAAGCACTGGGGCCTGTTCAATAAAATCAATCTTAAACCTGGCAATCCAATCCCAGCCGCCGGCGGCAGTCATTTTTTCCTTTGCCTTTTCAGCCAATTTCCTAATTTCTGTTTTGATTCCTTCATCTTTAATGACAATGAATTCCCAAGGCTGTTTATTAGCGGGAGAAGGAGCAGCAAGACCACATTCTAGGATCAGGTTTAATTTTTCTTCTTCAATGGGTTTGCTTAAAAAATTCCGGCAGCTCCATCTTTCCTTAATAGCTGTAATAACATCCACGACCTTACCTCCCTCTAAAACTATCTTTAGCTATTTATTTTCTTTTTCTTCCCAAATATCCCTTTAAATTTGATTTTTTATTTATCAAAAATAGGCAGCAACTTTTCTAAAAGCTGCAAAGCCGGTTGATGAGTTTTAATAATCAGGTTGGTAGGATTGGGTAATTCAAAATCTGATACCAGAGAAATAAGATAGACAGCCCCCAGCATAAAAAGGAAAGTAAAAACAAAAAATTCTTTTTTTTCTCCCCTTTGATAGATAGGCAGTCCGAAAACAGAAAATAAGACAATTAAGAGGATAATTACCGCCACAGTCATTTTACTTTGCCTCCCTGCTTTTATCATTCAACCAATCCTTTCCTTTCCAAAGTTTCCAGGATTACCCCAATATTATTGATTTTAGCTTCCACTTGGATTTCTACAGGAACCCGGGCAAAAATTTCCGACCAATTATCTTTATACTTTTCCTTCCACAGTTTAGGATAAGTCCGGTATAACTCAACCCCCATGCCGAAAATATCAGTTTTATTTTTCTGGGCTTTTTCCACCGCCTTTCTGACTGCATCTTTTACCGTTGCGGCCAGAAGGTCCTCTAGGCTTTTCTGGACCTCCTCCTTGTCCAACCTTAAATTATCCATTTGTTCAACTAAATTAGCCCGGATTTTTGCTTTGATTAGAAAAGAAAGCCGGCCGTCATCGCTTATTTGGGGAATAATTTTACTTTTACTACTCAAGTTCTGAAAGGCCATTTTTTTGTTTACTTCCTCGTGTTCCGTATCTATTATCCCAGGTTTAGCCTTATTGACAGCAAGCATATAACCCTTGGTTTCTTCCACATCCAGCCAATCTACCAATTTATCATCGGCAAAAATGGCATTACCAGCCATGCGTAATTCCAGGGAATCCCTCTTAATACCCAATCCTCTTTCTTCCGGCTGCTTATTTTTAGGAATTATTCTTTCCGCTTCCACTACTTCGCTGTTATCATGGATGACTACCATATTTGCAACTGGATCCATTCCTTCCCGATTGAGGGCCAGTAAAAAGTCTCCCAAATTAACAGAAAGGGTATTTCCGGCCTTCTCAGACCAGCGCAGAATATTAATCATAGCCACGGAAGGACTTTTCTCTAGACGGGGATTGGCTTCCAGAACTGCCTGAGCAGTAGTCCCTTTAGCGATAAAAATCCGCATGGTCCGTCTAAAGCGGTGTTCACGCTGAAAATAATCAAGAATAGGACCTATCCCCTCCCGGGCAATCTCCTCTCCAAAGACAATTGCCCGGGGATAGTCAAAAGCCAGTTTGCGGGGGGAAAGTTGAGAGACCACTCCCACGGCATCGCTGATGCTTTTGCACTGGGCAGTGGTGACCCAAACAGCCTTCTCCATGGGATCCGTTCCCCCACCGCCCCCTGTTATGGTATTGGAGGCTTCCGAAGGAGAAATAATCTGGAGAGTGAGGATGTAACCTTCCATCTCCGGCAGCCGGTCAACCCCGATGATCCAAACCTGGGCCACATCGGTAATTTCATATCTGTCCCAACAGCCGGAAGCAATTAAAATCATATTAAACAGAAGCATAACAAGGATTCCCTTAACCAGTTTCCTTTTCAATAGAATTCTCCTCCTTCTTCCTGATCAGAGCAATAATTAAAAGCATGAGAGGAATTAAAAATTCTACCGGCAGGGAAAACAAAAAAAAGTAATTGGCAATAAAATTTCTTAAATCCAGGCTGTTTTCAAACTGGACTACGGAAAAAACAAAATATAACAAAGCTGTAGGAAGGATTAAAGAGCGATAATTTTTTAGACCAAAAAGCTGAGCCAACAAAAGTAAGTTAACATAGAAAAAGATAGTTACCTTCATCGTAATCCCGGTAATCCAAAAGGCAATCAAAATAATTTCCACCCGCTCCAGCACCCCAAAAAATTCTATGGATTCCGCATGGGTCATAGTGGGAATGACCATTCTTCCTACCTCTACCGCTCCAAAAAAGGCAATTTGAGTGACAACGTTAATGGTAAGCAAAAGCCCGATGATCTGTCCCGCCCATTGGCTTATCCTGTTAGCTTTAACTTTATCCCGCAGTTGGGGAAGAAAAAAAATAAGCATAAAAAGTTCTCCCCGAAAAACAATACTGGGCAGGGAAGCCCGAATTACAGGTATCCACCCATCAGCCAAAACCGGTTTAAGATTGGCCAGGTCCAAATTAGGCACTGATAAGGCCCAGATGGTTATCAGAAAAATAATAATAACCGGCAAAATCACTTCTGACGAGCGGGCGATAACCTCTACCCCCCAGTAGCTGGCCAGAGCGGCTAAAAAAATGATCATAGCCAGGAAGACAACCAGGGGAGTTTCCCGCATTACCCCCGTGGTCATCAATTCCCCGGCCTCTCTTAAAATGGTACTT
>DUMD01000001.1 GCA_012840065.1 Clostridia bacterium | reverse complement strand
GGCAAATCCTAATACCAGTGTGGCTATTACTGCTCTAAGAAAGGCAATTTCTAAAGAGGGAAGATTAATTTGTTTTACCAGAACCCCTAGACTTCCCCAGATAAGCGTGGCAATTACAATTTTAAATGTTGAGTTCATTGGCAAGCTCTCCTTATCAGGTTTTTTTCCTAATTATACAATATGGGGGATAATATTTTTAGCTGGTTGCCAAAATATCATTGTTGGCTGAGAAACAGGGGATAGAGGACATCCGAAAGGGAAGGGGAATTATTTTAGTAAACAGTGTATTTTGTAGAAATGTGCTAGTTTAAAGCTAGAAAGGAGGATGCGCTTTGTATTTTGCAACATTTAGTCAGGACGGCAGGGAAGATATAGGTATCCTTACAAAAAGTAGAGACAAAATTGTTTCTTTCAGAGAAATATTAGGGCAGGATGCTCCGGAGACGATGTTAGAATTTATTGAGAATTTTAACCCAAATTGGCTGGAAGTGTTAGAAAATATTGATGAGGCCAGGGGGATAGAGTTGGAAAAAGTTAAATTGGAAGCTCCTATCCCTAATCCCAGAAGAGGTATTATTTGTTTAGGTAAAAATTATAAGGAGCATGCCGAGGAAATATCCAGAGCCGGGGGAGGACAGGAAGGGTTACCAGAACATCCTATTTATTTTTGCAAGCTGGTCGACAGGGCTATTGGCCATGGAGGGTATATTCCTGTTCACAGTGGGGTTACCAGTCAGCTTGATTATGAAGTAGAACTTGCCGTGGTTATTGGCAAAGAGGGTAGAAATATTCCCCGGGAAAAGGTAGAGGATTATATCTTCGGCTATACAATTTTAAATGACATAACAGCTAGGGATTTGCAGAAACAGCATAGCCAATGGTTTAGGGGAAAGAGTTTGGACGGTTTCTGCCCAATGGGGCCTTATTTAGCATATAAAACAGTTGTGAGTTTTCCTCCTGAATTGGACATTAGGTCGTATGTAAACGGAGAATTGAGGCAGAATGCTAATACCAGAGATTTTATTTTTGATCTAAGTTATATTATCAGTGAGTTTTCTAAAGGGATTACTTTGAAAGCCGGGGATATTATTTCTACCGGAACTCCTGCCGGTGTGGGAATGGGTTTTAGCCCCTTTAAGTTTTTGCGCTCTGGTGACGAAGTAGAATGCTGGATTGAGAATTTGGGCAGTCTTAAAAATTTTGTTCGTTAGTGAAAGGTTTAACAAATATTGTCGGAATAGTTCCCTTGGTTATCCTGGTATGGATCCTCCATCATCGGAGAGGGTAGATCCTAATTTGACGAAAGAAGTAAAATGCTTAGGGTTTTAAAACAAAAAAGAACCGGAGATCTCCGGTTCTTTTTTGTCGCTTTTTTTACATCCTAATAAGAGGGAGGGAGAATTTAGAAAATATATTTAATTGTATTTAGAAGGGCTGATGGTTCGAAGAGGTAAAAGAAAATATCTACAAAGACAAAAATAAGTAGCAGAAATATTTCTGTCAGGTATAAATTGGAGATAGTTTTATTAATGCTTAACTCATAAAAAGTAGATTTAATAATGTCTAAATCCTCTAATTTTTCCTTAATTATGGTAAACCTTTGTGATAAATTGTAGAGTTGGTAAAGCTGATCGTAATATTTTTCTATCAACCAACTAGGATTTGTAAAAGGACGTTCAAAGATTTTTATATTAGAAACAACTTTCAATTCAAAACTAATTATTTTACTTGTCAGTTCGAAAATTTGTCTGCGGCGGGTAAAAATTTTGCCTTTTCCTAAATCTTTGATCATAGATTCACATTCTTCTAAAAAACTTTCCACGTCTTCCTCTATTTTGTCCATGGCTGTTGATTTAGCCAGAATGGAGGCAATTCCAAGTTTAACCATGTCATCTTCCATTGGTAAGAGAGAAAAATTTTTTTCGATTTTTGCTGTTTGTTGAGGGTCGATATATAGCTCATAGCTTTCTTGATAAGAAAGTAAATAGCTGTCGTGAATATTTTCAACCATAGTTTTCAAAAAAGAAATGAAGGTTAAAATCTCATCATGTTCAAAGTTGATAAAAGTGATACTTCCAAAAGAAAAAAGATAAAGGTATTTATTTTCTGCATAATATTTTAAAACCTGTTCAATTTCAGGGGAATTAAGAAAAATAAATTCTCCTTTTTTGTATTGTTTGAGGGAAGGGAAATAGGCAAGGAAAGGATCAAGATTGATTTTATCTGCAATTTGATAACTCTGAAAACGGTATTTTTTCATTTTAATCCGTCCTTTTTCACTTAAATAAATCGATAAACATAATTATTACTTCTAAGAGAATTAAAATAATTATAATCCATTCTAAAATTAACCCCCGCATAGAATTGCTGATAGTGGAGAAACCTTCTTTGACACTGTTTATTATATTTAATTTATTTTGCATGATTTCATATCTATCTGCCAGTTCAAAAAAGTGAGCCATTTGATCGTAAAAACTTTCTGCTTCACTGTTAATCCAGGTGATGTCCGGCTTGTCCAAAATCATAATGTAGTTAATGGTATTATAGTTTAGTCTTAGGATTTGGGAAGTGATTTTCGCAAGTTGTTTATGACTGATTCTTAAATTTCCTTTTTCTAATCGTTCAATCATGGTTTCCAATTTATCCAAAATAGTTTCCATCTGGGCCTCTGTTTTTTCTAGAGCAACTGATTTAGCTAGAACTGTAGATACTAACTCTGCGTAAAATAATTCTTCACTGGGAACAGTTACATACTTATCGGATAATTCTAATTCTGAATCGGGGCGAACCTGGAGTTCGTAATCATCTGCATAGGTTTGATAATTTTTTAATTCAATACTTGGTTCTACCGTTTTGAGGTAGGTAATAAATTCTTCAATATATTGGTGCCCAAAATTAAGAAAAACCACGCTGCCAAAGGCAAAAATGTGGACTTTGGCTTCTGCATTGATTTTTTTATGCAGGATTTGTTCTAGGTGATGGGCGTTTAATTCTAAAGGTTCTTCCCAGGTATATTTTTTAGGAATTTTACAAGTCAAGGCAATTTTATTTAAATTAATTTCATTGGTAAGGGCAAAGGCTTTGAAAACAATTGTACTCATTTACTTCATCCTTTTTCCATTTTTTTATTTGTTATTATACCATTTTTTTACCTTTATTTACCTAGATGGATTTTAAATACATTTTCATTTAAAAGAAAATAATAATGATAGCTTCTGATTATTTCTAGAAAATTTATTTATTTAATATTTTTACTTTAGGAGGTGCTTTTTTATGCGGGGAACGACTACAAGCTGGGTTGTGATAGCAATCGGAATTATTGTGTCTCTTATTGGTTATTATTTTTTAGATGGTCTATTTGGTGCTGGGGTTCTTGGCCATGGCTTAGCTTGGGTTCTTTTAGGAGCATTAGATTTAATGCGTCCTTCAGTGAGACATTAGAAGAGGTTAGCATTGCTATTATCTAAAAACAAGTGTTTTCTATACCTTCCTGGATAAGGAAGGTTTTTTATTTGGTTTTTGCTTTTTTTTCTGCATTGACAGATGGGGTATTGTGTCATAACATGAAAATAGTGGAAAATAATTACTTATAACTTTTGTTGAATTGAAGAGGGATAAAGAGAGTTGAAATAAAAAATGGAAAAAATAACTAATTAAGTATAAAATTAGATTTAGCGTGCCATATTATAAGAGAATTTGAAGATCAATCTTTATTAAAATATAAAGAGCTTTGGGATAGGGGAGTGTCGAGGCTTTGTCTGAAACACTTTTAATTTATAATCCTGCCGCCGGCAGGTTTAGAATTAGTAAAGATACTGATTATATTATTGCTGAACTTAAAAACAATGGCTATAAAGTAGATTTGTGGTCTACGGAAGGGGATGGATCTGCTCAAAAAGCAGCAGAGTATGGAGCCAGAGAACAATACGACTATATTATTGCCATGGGTGGAGATGGAACTCTGCATCAAGTGGTTAATGGTTTAGAAGGTTTTGAATCTAAACCCTGTCTGGGAATAATCCCCTATGGAACTACTAATGACTTTGCCAATCATTTTAATATCCCATTAAATCCCAAGCAAGCTTTGGAAATTATTTTTAAAAATAAGGTTCAATTTGTTGATCTTGGTAAGGCTAATGATGAATATGTTATATATGTACTGGCTGGAGGTGGCTTGCCTAGTGTATCTTATCAGGCAACCAGAGCAGAAAAAAAACTTTTTGGCAAGCTAGCTTATATTTTTCGTGGAGCCAAAAATATTTTAACCTACAAGCCCTTTCACTTAAAAATAACCACAGATAATTATCTGATTGAAGATAATGTTTCTTTGTTCGTGATCAGCAATGTCAGCTGCATAGGTGGAATTAAAAATTTAATTCCCGACGCTGATCCTTCAGACGGCTATTTTGAGGTTTTAGTAGTAAAAGATGTGGATTTTACGGATGCTTTAGATATTGCTGATGCGATTTTAAATAGGTCGACATTTCAACATCCTAAGGTTTCTACTTTTAAAGCTAACAATTTAAAAATTGAAGGTTGTGAAGAACTCCGCCTTACTTACGATGGAGAAGCGGGTGATTTTCTCCCGGTTAATTTTTCTGTTATCCCCAAGGCCATTAAGGTACTTGTTCCTTAAGCCAAGAAGAATAAGGAGAGTAGAGGTTTTGAAGAGACATTTGCTAATTCTAGTGGTGGTTATACTTATTCTGCTGGCTATTTTTGTAGGTATCTTTAGGAATAAGGTCAAAGATTATGCAGCTCAACATGGTTTTGCTCTTACCCTTGAAGAAAATGATGGTTTTAGTGACCTATACCCTCTTCTTCCAACAGCTAAAGAAAACCTAGTATTTATGTATGGGGAAAGTCATGGAATAGCAGAAAATGAGAGGATGGTTTTAAAACTATTTAAGTTTTTGCATCAGAAGGCGGGTTACCGCTACCTGGCTTTGGAAGTGGATTTTGCTTATACCTATCTTATTAATAAATATTTGAGGACAGGGGATGAGGCTTATCTTTTAAAAATGGATAAATGGTATTATGATAACACCGGCAGGACAGAGGAAAGTTATCGGTTTTTTAGAGAATTGTACTTATTTAATAGCTCACTGCCGGAGGAAGAAAAAATAATGGTTTGGTGTACAGATTTAGCTCATGGGATTAAATACACAATGGAGAGAATAAGTGAAGTTATTGGGAGGATTGAGCCGAAAGATAAAGGTTTTCGGCTGGGAGAACTTTTCCGTGATTTGGAGAAAAAGGGAGTGGGAGGTTTAAGTTATAGGGATATTGTGGAATTTGATGAAAAGTGCAGGCAAATAGTGGGAGATAGATCAGAAGAAGAACTGCTGTTATTGGTTCGTTCTTTAAAGGATGTTTATGGTTGGAGGAAAAGCAAGGACCAGCCTGGAGGGTTTCTGGAAGAGCAGGATATTAGGGAAAGGTCCATGTTGGCTTATTACGATTATTTTTTTAGAACTTATAGGCCGGAAGAAACGGGCAGGGTTTTTGCCTATCATGGTAGTGCCCACATAAAAAAACAAGCTACACCGGAGGAAAGTAGAGAAATATTAGCTATTTTTCTTAATGAACAGCTTGAACAGTCTAAAGGAAAGGTGTTTTCTTTTTATGCTTTCCCGGTAAGCGGGAGGGCAAGAGATGGTAAGGGGAAGGTAAGACGGGTAACTGGAGTGGAACCCGATCTTAAATTAGCTTCTTATTTCTTACCATCCAGATTTACCCTGTTTTTTGCTGAAAATCTGAGCAGACTAGCGGCAGAAAGCAGTTTTTTAAATTATAAGGTTAACGGATTGAAGATTAAAGATGTCTATGATGCTGTTCTAATTATGAAAAATGTAACTCCTGAAAAAGGACTGAATTTAGAAGTTAACAAGGATGGGTATTAAAAATCCATCCTTGTTGTTCTTTCTTATTACCTTGTTCATTTTTTAGCTTTACCGGACATATTCTTTAATAATTTATGAGGGTAAAAAAGGAGAAAGCAGGATTAAGTTGAAAGTAAAACATTAATTAGCTAAATGAGAAGGGTAAGGGGGACAAAAATTGATGGTTTATCTTTATTTGTTGTTGACTTTGATTTTTTTTAGTTCTATGGAAGTGTTTAGTACTTTTATAAAAGGTGATATAAATCCTATTACCTTAACTATTATTCGTTTTTTGATTGGCGGAATAACCCTTTTACCTTTAGCTTTGTTTGCTCAGAAGAACAAAGGTATAAAACTGCATAAAAAAGATTTTGTTGCTTTTGTTAAATTAGGAGTGCTTGCCTGCGGGATTTCCATGGTGGCCTTACAATTATCTGCATATGCGGGAAAACCATCGACTAGTGCGATTTTAATTAGTACTAATCCGGTTTTTGTTACTTTATTTTCTATTTTTTTATTCAAAGAAAAAATTACCACTCAAAAAGTAGCTACGCTGATTTTAGGGGTAATCGGGATTTGTTTTATTTCTTTTTCTCCCGGGGAAGGGGATACTGTTTTAGGTATAGCCCTTGGTGTTTTTTCTTCTGTAACCTTTGCCATTTATACAATCTATAACAAAAGAAAATGTGAGGAGGTTTCCTCAATAATAACTGTTGCTTATTCATTCCTTTTAGGGGCTTTGATAACTTTGCCTGTTATTTTCTTTTTACCGGAAGGATGGAAATTATCTTTGAATCTTAGAGGTTGGTTGGTTTTGTTCTATTTGGGGGTATTGGTAACTGGTTTAGCTTATGTTTTTTATTTCAAAGCGATGGAAAAACTTCCCGCTAGTGTTGGTTCCTTGATCTTTTTTGCCAAACCGGTGGTTGCAAGTTTGATGGCTTATTTTTGGCTTGATGATTTAATTACAGGAAGAAAGGTAGTAGGAATAATTTTAATTTTGGTGGCTCTTTCTTTACCAAATATGTGCAAATGGTTTAAGTCCCGTCATCTAGAAGTAACAGATTAAAAAATAGGAGGTTTGCCTGTGTATGCTAATTATGATGTAATAATTGTTGGGGCAGGACTGGGAGGGCTAACCTGTGGAGCGGTATTGGCTGCGCAGGGAAGAAAAGTATTGATTTGTGAACGGAATAATAAAGCCGGTGGCTATGTAACAGGATTTTATAAAGGTGGGTTTGCCTTTGATGCAGTTCACACCCTCATAGGAGGCTGTGGCCAAGGAGAAATTATAAGTAATGTATTAGAGCTTATTTCACCTTCTCTTCCAGTTTCCTTTCAACAGGTTGATCCAATTACGAAAATTGTTTTACCTGATTTGGAGTTTGATTTCCAGTCTTGGAATTTATCACTAGAGT
>DUMD01000118.1 GCA_012840065.1 Clostridia bacterium | reverse complement strand
CCTTAATTCTTTAAGAGAATATTTTCTGCTTTGTTGTAAACAATTGCGAATAACAAAAGGAGATAGATTTAAAATATCAGCTAAAGCCTTGGGTGGTTTTCCCTGTTCACTTAAAACTTTAACCTGTAGAATTAGCCTGAACTGTTTTGTTAACATAAATAATATTTTTAACGGCGGTTCATTATTATCTAAGATAGCTCGTAAAGAATAAAAGGC
Organism: Clostridia bacterium; assembly: GCA_012840065.1. Lineage (GTDB taxonomy): Bacteria > Bacillota > DUMD01 > DUMD01 > DUMD01 > DUMD01. Next base: position 13,429 of record DUMD01000118.1, on the reverse strand, counting down.
CGATTTAGCATCTTTTTCAGCTACCGAATCTATTAATTTAAAAATCGTTTCTTGATTGGTTCTAGATGTCAACCTGCTCACAATTTCTTGATCAATTATATCCATTTCTTGAGCATAAAGAATTAATTTTTCTGCCTCTTGGGCAAGTTGGGTCAAAGAGTTAGCGCAGCTATCCAATAACAGCTCCGCTGCTTCTTTTGTTATTTTTTTTCCGTTTTCCTCAAAAAAACTTTTCAGCCACATCAGCAATTGCCTGCCTTTAAGAGGAAGGAATTCCAATACTTCCCCCTGTTCAGCAATTAATTTATAGGTTTTTTTACGCTTATCCACATTTCCTTCAGCCAAGATGAGTAGACAACTAGTGGGATTAAGATTATTTAAAACCTGAATCAACTGCTCTTCTGTAATTCCACTTTTATTTTTTTTCATTGTAGTGCTTAAAAGTCTGCTATTTTTTAAGATAATAAGCCGTTTATCACTGAAAACGGGCAAAGCAGAAACAGCTTCTTTAAGCTCAGCATAAGTAACATCTTGTTCTTCAAAGATATCTAAGTTAAAATCCCTAACATCCTCCGGTATTTGATTAATAAATTTATCAACATGTCTCTTTTTTAAATACCATTCATCTCCCCAAAATAAATAAACCGGTTTCCAGGACACCCGGAATCACTCCTTTTTAATTTCCCGTTTAAATTATATATTACCTATTCATAACTATAAAAACAAGGAAAAGAATAAAGGCAAATAAAAAAACCTGGAATTTACCAGGTTTTACAGATTTACACCGGCAGCCTTGATGCTCTCTTCCCTAATTAGGGCAAGAACCTGCCGTTTAATATCCAAAAATTCCTTCTCTGTTTTTACTTCATATCCTCTCGGTCTGGGCAGAAAAATTTGAATTTCTGCTTTAACCCGACCGGGACGGGCAGTCATAACATAAATCTTGTCTCCAATAAAAATTGCTTCTTCTACATCATGAGTCACAAAAATAATTGTCTTTTTGGTCTTTTCCCAAATTTTTAGAAGTAATTCCTGCATGATTGTTCTGGTCTGAGCATCCAAAGCTCCAAAGGGTTCATCCATCAGCAATACCTCCGGGTCATTTGCTAGAGCTCTGGCTATAGCTACCCGTTGTTTCATTCCCCCTGATAAGCTTTTAGGATATGCTTTAGCAAAATCGGTTAACCCAATCATTTGTAAATAGTAGCTGGAAATTTCTCTTTTTTCTCTCTCGGAAAGTCCCTTTAATTCCAAACCGAATTCGATATTATCCTGTACTGTAAGCCAGGGAAACAAAGTATAGCCCTGAAATACCATACCCCGGTCACTGCCCGGGCCGGTTATTTTCTTATTATCAAGCAGGATAACTCCGGAAGAAGGCTGCTCTAAACCAGCAATAATTTTCAATAACGTCGATTTACCACAACCTGATGGACCTAAAATAGTTACAAACTCACCTTCATTTATATCAATGGATGTCCGCTGCAAAGCTGTAATAGCATTGGGTCCACTTCCATAAACCTTTGATACATCTTTTATCTGCAGTTTTAGTTTACTTTCCTCAACAGAAGCAGCAGCCAGACTCATTAAATACCCTCCTTACCAACCCAAGGAAATAAGCGTTTATAAAGCGCCTTAAATAAGAGATCCGTAATTAGCCCTAGCAAACCGATAACCAAAATCCCAACAAAAATATTTGGTGTTTTAAGATAACGTTGCGACTGCATAATCATATAACCCAGACCTGAATTAGCAGCAACCAATTCTGCAACTACCAGGTAAGTCCAGGCCCAGCCACAGGTTATTCTTAAGGTATCAACAATCCCAGGTAAGGCAGCAGGCAAAATAACCTTTGTGAATACGGTCTTCTTATTTGCACCTAAAGTATAAGAAACGTCTATTAAATCTTTAGAAACATTTTTAGTAACATTCATTACCATTAAAACCAATTGAAAAAAAGTTCCAATGAAAATAACCGCTATTTTTTCAGCTTCTCCTATTCCTATCCACAAAATCAAAAGCGGGATAAAAGCAGAAGCAGGCATATAACGGATGAATCCCATTACTGGTTCCACAAAAGCCGCCACTATTCTCAACGTACCCATTAACACTCCCAGAGGGACACCAATTACTGCTGCAATGATAAACCCAGTTAAAACCCGGAAAACACTTGCCCCAATATCACTCATTAAATTAAAGTCTGTAAACATTTTTACAGCAGTAACCGCCACCACATGTGGTGCAGGTAAAAAACTTGGTCTTATAAACCCGCCGTAAGTTAAAATGCACCAAATAATAAAAAGAATAATAAAGGATTGAACTCCTAGGGTCAAAGAAAGCGGACGAGGAATATCTTCCTTGGGTTTAAATAACTTATTAACTTTTGCAATATCCGTACCAATATTAAACATGAAAAACCTCCCCTTCGCTGGGAAAAGAAATGAATAAAATTACTTGTATATTATAACAGTGAGAATAATAAAAAGCAAGCGTGATAGTGAAAAATCTCGTATTATTACAATCTTATCCCCTACCACGCCTGTATCTACCTATTAATTTTTACTCATTTTTATTTAATAATATGCATTAAAACCTGAATTGTTCTTTGCTTTACGCTGTTTAGAAGCTTATGTTGTTTACGAATGTAGGATTAACAAATTGAGAAGCTTCCGGTTTCTTATCAATAATTTTTTCATTATAGTAGAATTCAACTGCCTTGTTAAACATATCGGCTATCGGCCCTAACTTTTCACTTGTTCCCAAAAACTCTTTATTGGCTTCTGCGTCATAAAATTTTAAATCCCCAACTGTAGCAACAAAATCTTCAACAGAAAGATTCAGCCCTTTAGCTATAATCTGGTCAGCTTCTTCCTTATTATCTTTCCAGTATTGCATTGCCTCCGCCAGAGCATTTACTATACCTTGAGCTACTTCCGGTTTGGCATCAATCAAATCTTTCCGCAAATTCAAAGCATCACTGACAACGCCAGGAGTATCTTTAGAAGTTACCAAGAGAGTACCATTACCTTCCTCAACACCTTTACTCAACCAAGGCTGCCAGGTTACAGCTCCATCAACTTGACCGGCAACAAATGCTGCTCCTGCATCGCCGGAACGCATATCGACAATGGTAATCTCACTAGGATCTACATTTGCTTCTTTAAGCAGGGTCAAAAAGAAGAAATGACTGGTCGTACCTACTTCCAGGGCAACTTTTTTGCCTTTTAGATCTTCTAAACTTTTAATTTCTTTTTTAACCAATAATCCGTCCCCGCCATAAGAATCATCAAACATCCAAACTACCTGCATCGGAATGTCGGCTGCTGCCAAAGTCGCATTTACGTCTAGAGCAGTTGCCATACCCTGAACCTGGTTAGCGGCTAAAGCCTGTTTCCGTTCACCCAAGCCTTCAATGATTTGCAGATCCACATTAACACCATGCTTTTCAAAGAAACCTTTTTCTTTAGCCAAAATCAATGGTGCATAACCTGAAAAAGTAGGCATAGTTATAACTACTTTTTCACCGCTATTATTGGTTTGTTGTTGATTATCAGTCGATTTCTGACCGCACCCGGCCAATAATCCTACCAACATAACGCTTATCAGGATCAAACAGATTAGCTTTTTGTTTTTTAAATTCATTCCTTTTTCCTCCCCTCAATAACTTACCGACCAAAAATTATAAATTTATAAAGTATACATTATATATACATAAATATTAATATTCTAAACAAATTTTCTTTTTCCTTCATCAAAAAATAAATTTTATCATCAAGATAATCTCATCAAAGCCTGGATTAACCGATAATTTTCTTCGTGATTTCCAATGGTAATTCTAAGATGATTAGGCAAACCAAACATATCCGCAGGCCGTATAATTATACCATCCTCAGCAAGTTGTGTAAATACTTTTTGGCTGTCTTTCTTTATATTAACTAAAATAAAATTTGTCTCAGAGGGAATAGGATGGAAACCTAATTTTTCTAATTCAGTATGCAAATAGGCCCGTTCCTGCCGATTTAATTCTTTAATTCTTTCTAGTTCTTCCAAATCATCAAGACTTGCCAAAGCTGCTGCTTGTCCCACTAAATTTACATTAAAGGGCGAACGAATTCGATTTATCTCCCCGACTGCCACCGGGCTGCCAATACCATACCCCACTCTAAGAGCAGCCAGCCCATAGATTTTAGAAAATGTTCTAATAACAAAAACATTAGGATATTCAGCAAGCAATTTTATACCCGAAGTATATTGCAAGTTGTCAACGTACGCATAATAGGCCTCATCCAAAACAACCAGCACCCCAGAAGGAACCTCAGTTAAAAATTTTCTTAACTCTTCTTCCGTAATAAAAGTACCTGTCGGATTGTTAGGATTACAGAGGAAGATCATTTTAGTAGCCCTGTTAAGATTTTGTCTAATTAGTTCTAAATTTATTTTATAATTAGTTAAGGGTACAGTTACTGTCTTAGCACCCATTAGCTTAGAAGCTGCAGCATATTGACCAAAAGTAGGAACCGGTATAATAACCTCATCTCCAGCCTCCAAAAAAGATTGAGCAAGCAATAGAATCATTTCATCCGCACCATTACTTACGACGACCTGATCCGTTTCTACTCCATTAACCTGTGCTATCTTATTCCTCAATTCTTTTAAAGTTGCATCATGATAAAGATGGCTTGTTTGTAAAACCTTTTTCATCCTTTCTAGAGCTGAAGGGAAGGGGCCATAAGGACTCTCATTGAAAGAAAGTTTGATAATTTTTTCCTTACCCAGCCTCAGCTTAAGTTCTTCTTTTGTCAGATCAGGAAGTTCAGGAACAAATGGTTTCAAATTAATTAAAGACTTCCTTGATTGAACAGTAAAATTGTTTCTTTCCATAACTCGATAACCTCCAGCATTTTAGATAATAGCTAAAAATTTATTGCCCCAATCATCTGCAGTCAAGATAGCATTATACACCATTTCCGGACTTACTGCAAAAGGAACGTTCCTCATATCTTCGATCTCCGTAGCCAGTTTTGCCGCCGTTTTTAATTTCTCCGGCTGTACATCCTTTAAGCCCATTTGAGTCAAATTAATGGGAAGGTCTACAGTTTGATAGAAGGCAATGAGATTTTTCACATCTTCAAAACTCTGCTTGTCAAGAGCGCATTGACACAAAATGCCATAGGCAACAATCTCACCATGGTACATCTCATGTAGCTCAGGAATGATCGTAAGTCCGGAATAAATAGCGTGAGCAGCGGCCGTCCTCAAGTCAGCCCCTCCCAGTCCGCTAACCATTCCTCCCAGCATAATATTTGCATCTATAATCTGATTTAACGAAAAGTCAACCCTTTTCTCTTCAGCAGCTTTCTTAGCAGCAGCACCATATTGGATAAGAATTTCGGTGCAGAGTTTAGCAATGGCCAAACCGGTTACCGTAGCAACATCCTGCTCTTTATTGCGAGCTGCAATTTCAAACTCATACCATTTAGCCAAAGTATCCCCTATCCCAGCAGTAAGATACCTAACCGGAGCCTCTGCAATGATTTTTGGTTCTACCATAACCAAGGCCGGATTGGCTGCTTCATAGCAAATGTTAATAAACTCACCTTCATCTGTATACATAATGGAAATAGGTGTCCAGGCAGCACAGGTAGAAGCCAGTGTTGGAATAGTAACAACAGGAAGATTAGTTCTGTAAGCAACTACCTTGGCTGTATCCAAAGCCTTGCCCCCACCAACACCCAGAATAACATCTGCACCTGATGCTAACACTTCTTCTGTCAGATTTTTTATATTCTTTTCAGAGCACTCTCCACCATACCAAACTGTTTTCAAAATAGAAATTCCACTTTTTTTAAGGCCATCATTTAAATCGTTTTTTACTTTATCCAAAGCAGTTTTTCCGCCTAGAATAAATACTTTTTTTCCTAAAACAGCTATTAAATCCCCAGCATTTTTCAATATTCCTTCTTCTCTTATATATTTATTTGGTGTAATGATTTTTTCCATCTTGTGACCTCCTTAAAATAACTAATTAAATGCAAACATTTTTATGTAATTCTGAATAAAAGCAACAATTCCTGCATATTTATTAAATCTTGCCTTCTTTAACAGTTATAATTTTTACCTTTTGACCATCAGTAATAAACCTGACAGCACCATGTTTATAAGTTGCTAAAATTAAGGCTCCCGAATCCTGTAGTCTTTTCTCTGCATTCAGATCAAAATGCTTATCGTCTGAAGAAACAACCGCATATTTCGGTTTCACCTTTTCAATTAAAAATTCAGAAGTGGAAGTTGCACTTCCATGATGTGGTACTTTCAATACCGTGCTTTGAAGATATTCTCCAGGCAGCATTCTTTCTGCCTCAGCCTCAATATCCCCCGTAAATAAAAGACTAAAATTTCTATAATCCAACCTAAATACCAAAGAATTATTATTTGAATCTGAACCAGTATTTACAACAAGTCTATCTGGAGGATGCAAAAAATATCCCCGGATCTGATTGCCCAAGTTCATACTTGTTCCCTGTTGTACAATATGGATTTTACTATCCAACCCTTTTAAAATCTCATTCCAATCCGGATCAGCGGAAATAAAAATATGCTCCAGTTTAAAATTAGCAGCAAGTTCCGATAAACTACCATAATGATCAAGGTGAGGATGACTTAAAATAAGATAATTAATTTTTCTTACTCCCCTTTGTTTTAAATAAGTTATTAAAACATCACTATCCTGTCTAGTCTCACCGTTAATAAACTTAACTTCGGAACCTGCATCCACCAGCATATTTTTCCCGCCGGGAAGAGTTAGATAACAACAGTCACCATTACCAATTGCTAAAAAAGTAACAGTCAATTTTTGAACAGCATAATTATAGCTTATACCAATAAAAACAAAAACAAAAATAATTAAAATAATTGTTTTTTTTCTATTCTTTCTTATGTAATCCAGCCCTTGAAATAAAATCTTAGGATAGATTAGAAATAAGTAATAGAAAAAAATAAACCAAATTGGTAATCTAAAAAGATATAAAAGAAGAGGACGAGAAGCAAAAAAACGGGGTAAAATCTGCATTCCTTCTAAAAAAGGTTTAAGAACAAAAAAAACAAATTTTCCTGCTCCAGGTATTAACAAACCAATAAACACTGCAATCCAGCCCAAAATCACAGTCAGTCCAACTAAGGGAACCACCACAATATTTGCCAGCAGAGAAATAAGAGGAAGTTGATAAAAATGATAACCAATAATCGGTAAAGTACCTAAAGTAGCTCCAATAGAAAGGGATAGGCTTTGCTTTAAGAGAGAAGTATCAGCCTGCAATTTTTCAACCAAACAAGAATAAACAGCAGCCAACCCTAGGGTAGCTCCAAAGGAAAGCTGAAAACCAACTTCCAAAATAGCACCCGGCCAAATTAATAAAATTATTAAGGCTGCCGCAAACAGACTTGTTATTAAATCATAAGACCGATAATTTGTTCTGGCTAAGATTAAAAGTACAAACATTATTCCGGCCCGCAAAGCAGAAGTAGTGTTAACTATCAGGCAATAGACTATCACTGTTAGAGCTACAATAATACTACCAATAATCCTGTTCAAGCTAAACCTGTCTTTTATCTTATCCAAAAAAACAGCCAATACCCCTACATGCAAACCGGATACAGCTAATACATGACTTAAACCTGAATTTAAATAATCCAATCTTATTTGCTCGGCAAGGTGTGTCTTATCCCCCAATAACAAACAGGCAAGCAAGCCACCTTCCTGCTCACCTAAACTGGAAAAGATAATCGTTGCTAACTTATTTTTTATTTGGTGCATAAGAGTCAAAAAATTAAACTTCCCCGATTTATTAGGGAAAATTACAATTTTATCAGCATAAACCACCGTATGTATTCCTTTAGCCAATAGATAGTTTTGATATGAAAAACCGCCAAAATTTTCTCTTCCTTCCGGTTTATCTATTGTTCCCTCGATCAAAACCCTCTGCCCTGAAGTTAAAAAATCAGATGATCTATAATTAACAAAAACAACGGTTTTCTCAGATAATTTAAGTTCTGTATTACCTATAAAAGCAGAATTAACACGGCAATAAAAGGAGCAACCTCTTTCCCTGGGCTGAGGTGGAGAAATGACAGTAGCCGTAATATTTACTTTGTCCGCCTTATCCACAAAAGCTGTTAATTGGCCGGGATCAGTTATTACTACTCCCATCCGAAAGGCCCCCAGGGCAATAAAAGTAATTATTAAATAAAAATTTACTGTTTTTTTGCTTCTATAAAGAAAAATGCCCAAACCCAAAAAAAGTAAAACTAAAAGTAAACTTAGTTGGGCAGGCACAGGAATAAACCAGGCTATTAACAAGCCCAAAATATATAAACCAGTTGCTTTTGCCAGAATTCTCTGCTCCATTCTATCTCTCCCTAGCTTTTCCCTAATAATTCTACTAATTACTTGTTTTTCCTATCAAAAAATACCCTTGATCCAGAAAATTTTCTCCCCGAAATAGAAATATGGTTAATATTTAAAAGGAAAAACACCAGAAACTGGAGAACAACTGGAAGAATAGAGGATAAAAACAAAGAATCAAATTCTTGTATAATTCTAAAATCTCAAAAAAGGAAAGGGAATAAAAAGATGATAAAAATAAATAAATGCCTGCTTATAATTCCTCTATTAATCTTAACAATAGTATTTTTCCCTCTTGAATGCTCTGCCAACTCAGCAGAGCCTCCATCGATAATAATCATAATTTTCAATGCACCTAGTAACCTTGAAATAAGCCTTGGTTCCGGTCCTAGTCAAAAAAAAGCTGTTAAAACAGATAAGTCCCTTGAAAGTTACTATACTTTTTCCTTACATGACCTAAAAACTGTTAACAACTATACTCTAAAAATCAAGGCAGAAAATAAAAGCTTTGAGGTTCCCTTAGATAAACCATTAAAATCATACAACAACATATTCACTTTAGATCTGGATAGCCAGACCCTGACACCTGGTAAATCCATTTCCAGATCAATATTTTTAGTATCATTGCGTCTTATTTTAACCCTTGCTTTAGAAGCTATTGTGTTCTGGTTGTTTGGTTTTAAACAGAAAAGTTCCTGGATTACTTTCCTAACTGTAAATTTAATTACCCAGGGAGGATTAAATATTTGGCTTAACGGGTTTACCCCTTTAGCAAACTATCTAATTCTTAATCTGATCCTAGGAGAAATATTGGTATTTATCTTTGAATTTATAATTTTTCTCTCTTCTGTAAAAGAACATGGCAGTCTGATAACCGTTTTATACGTCCTAACAGCAAATTTACTAAGTCTATTATTAGGCGGTTACATTATTACTATTCTGCCAATTTAAAAGGACCATTTCCTTTAATCAGGAAACAGTCCTTTTCCTAGCTTATCTTTATTTTTAAGCCAATTAGCTTTAGCGCTTAGCACATGATTAGTTAAAGCTTTTTCTGCGGCATCGGGGTCCCTGTTTTCAAAAGCCTGAACAATACTCCTATGCTCAATAAGAGTTTTATCAGCCCTTCCGGGCACCTTTACCGAACCTACTCTAGCCCGCTGTACAAAATTGTGTAAACTACCTAGCACAAAACAAAGGGGTCTACTTTTACTAGCAGAATAAATTAAATCATGGAATTTGGTATCCAATTCAAAAACCCGATCCATATCACCTTTGCTAATATAAAATTCCATTAGGTCCACGGTTTCTTTAAGCTCATTTAGTTCTTCTTCCGTAATTTTTTCCGCAGCCCATCGAGCTGCCAACCCCTCAACTAAAAATCTTATTGCATAAATATCTTCTATATCCTGTTCAGATATTCCCCGTACAAAAACCCCCTTATTGGGAATAGAAACAACTAACCCCTCCAATTCTAATTGACGAAGAGCTTCCCGAATTGGAGTTCTGCTAACCCCTAATTCCTTAGCTAATTTAGTTTCTACCAAACTCTCACCGGGTTTATACTCCCCATTTAAAATTTGATCACTTAACTGTTTGAAAACTCTCCCTGTTAGGGAATATTTATTTAACTCATTCTGTTCGGAATAGGCCATTATCAGGTACCCCCTCTTAATCCAACACCTAGCTTATTTTTATTGTAAACTAAATAGAAATTTTTTGCAATTCGACAAAGAAAAGCTGTATACAATTATGAAGGTATACAAATATTTGAAATATTTGTATCTTCCCATTTTCAATAAAAAAAAGACCCCCTCAGAAGGAGTCCCTTTAGGTTAATAGCTCTAATGCTAAGGCAATATAATATTTTACAGCTGCTGTTAACTTATCTATTTCAACATACTCGTTAGGCTGATGAGCCAATTTTTCATCCCCAGGACCAAAGAGAATAACCGGTACATTTTTCTCCTTAACCAAAACAGATGCATCGGTATAATAATTAACACCTGCCGGTTCCAAAACAAGTGACAATACTTCCCGACCTACCTTTTGAGCAGTAATAACTAAGGGATGGTAAGGATCTATTTCAATAGGTTCCCTATTATTAAGGATTCTTATCTTTCCCTTATCTTTATTGCTAAGACATTGTTCAAACATGGCTGTTAAATCATTAATTATAAGATCATGGCTTTGACCAGGAATAGTTCTTAAATCAAGGGTTAACACACATTGATCCGGAACCACGTTCGTTTTTACTCCACCATTAATAGTTCCTACATTAATGGTGGGAGCTGTCAATAAAGAATGGGGAGAGTAATCAAACTCATATTTCGTTAAGGAATTAAGAAATTTATTCATAATCAAAATAGCATTTTCACCTAAATCAGGCATTGAACCATGGGCTGTCCTACCTATAGCCGTAAATTCCAACCATAAAGCACCTTTTTGGCAGGTAAAAAGCTTTAAATTACTGGGTTCAGCTATAACAATATTCCCAACATTATCTAAATAACCGGCTTCTACAAACGCTCTTGCCCCCAGGCTATCAACCTCTTCCCCTGCCGTTCCAGCGACAATCAAGTCACCTTTAAGCTCTATTCCGGATTTTTTGAGAATACAGGCAGCTAAAACAAGAGCAGCCAACCCACTCTTCATATCTGATGCGCCCCTACCATAAATCCTGCCATCAGCTATTTGACCGGAAAAAGGAGAATATTCCCAGCTCTCTTTTCCCGGAGGAACAGTGTCTAAATGACCATTAAACAGCAAAGCAGGCTTTTCACCACTACCTTTAATTATTCCAATTATATTAGCTCTATTATCTGCTAGTTTTTGAGTTTTTACATCTATTCCAGCCTGCTCCAATTTTCTGGCAATAATTGCAGCGGCACCGGCTTCATTACCAGGCGGGTTCACTGTATCAACCTGAATTAATTCCTGAGTTAAAGAAATTATTTCCTCTTCATCCACTCTGGTCAAAATAGTTTTTAAACTATCCATTGTTTACCTCCAAATGATTTAAATTATCCTGCTTGTTTTTTCAAATAGGCAGCTTTAATCTCTTCTATGCTTATTCCTTCCTGCCCGGTAGATTGTTGAACTATTTCTCCCTTTTGCATTATATAAGCAGCATGAGATATAGATAAAGCTTTAAAAGCATTTTGTTCAATAAGTAAAACAGTTGTTCCTTCCTTATTTATCTGCACAATGATGTCAAAAATCTCTTTAATCAAAATAGGTGCAAGGCCAAGGGAAGGTTCATCCAATAACAATAACTTAGGATTAGACATTAAAGCCCTGGCTATCGCCAGCATCTGTTGTTCTCCACCACTCATTGTACCTGCAATTTGGTTTTTCCTTTCAGCCAGCCTGGGAAAAAGGTCATACATTTTCTTCAGGTTGCTTTGAATAATATTTTTATCCTTTATCAAAGAACCCCCTAAAAGTAGATTCTCATAAACCGTCATTTTAGGGAAAATCCGTCTTCCTTCCGGTACAACGGCAACCCCGGCTTTGATTATATCTGCAGTTTTTAAACCTTGAATTTGTCTTCCCTCTAAAGTTATTATTCCAGAATTTGGTTTCACCAAACCCAAGATCGTCTTAATGGTAGTTGTCTTACCAGCTCCGTTACTCCCAAGTAGGCAGGTTATTTCGCCCTTCTTAGCATGCAGACTAACATTCCGCAGTACTTTAATCGGTCCATAACTGGTAGATACGGCTTCTAATTTAAGCACTTTCCTCCTCCTCTCCCAAATAAGCAGAAATTACTAGCGGATCTGAACTAACTTCTGCAAAAGTCCCCTCTGCAATTTTTTGTCCGTAGTTAAAGCAGAGAACCCGATCAGCTAAACCTTCCACAAATTTCATATCATGTTCAATTGTAATTAAGGTCAAATCAGGATTATGTTGCTTAATTCTCTTAATATCCTGCATTAATTCCTCAGTTTCCAAAGGATCCATTCCCGCTGCCGGTTCATCCAATAAAAGTAGCTGGGGATCCGCTGCTAAAGCCCTACAAATTTCTAGTCTCCTGCGATCAGCATAAGACAAGTTTTTAGCTAATTTTCCCTGTTGATCAAGTAAGTCTTTACTGAAAAACTCCAGTACTTCTTTTGCCTTTTTTATTGCATCCCGTTCTTCTTTTCTATTCTTGGCCGTTCTAAAAATAGCCCCTAATAGAAAGCTCTGGTGGGAAGAGTGCATGCCCATCATAACATTTTCCAAAACATTTAACCCCCAAAATAGTCTGCCGTTTTGAAAAGTTCTTGCTATACCCAGTCTAAATTTTTGATCAGGACTAAGGTCAGTTATATCCTGCTCATTGAAATATATTTTTCCGGCAGAAGGAATGTAAATTCCCGTCAGACAATTAAAAAAAGTAGTTTTACCTGAACCGTTAGGACCAATAATAGCAACTGTTTCTCCTTTATCTATCTGAAAATCCATATTACTTATAGCAGTAAGGCCGCCAAAATGCATGGTTAATGCTTCAGTTCTTAATAAAGCCAATATTTTTCACCCCACTTCTTCTTTAACCAATTGCAGCAGGCTGCTTTTCTTTAACCCGCTGATCTGCAACTCCAATCTCACTTTCTTCTGAAATATTATCCAAACTATATTTCCTGGATTTAGCCGGGATAATTCCATCAGGCTTAAATAAAAGCATAAAAACAATAATTACACCGTAGAATAACATTCTATAGTCTTCAAAAGCCCTAAACTTCTCAGGAATGATAGTCAATAGTATCGCCCCAAGGGCCACCCCCGGAATAGAATCAATACCGCCAAGAATAATCATACTTAAAATTAAGGTAGATTGAGTATAGGTAAAGTTTTCAGGAGAAATAAAACCGATCATATTAGCATAAACAGCACCGGCAATTCCGCCAAAAGAAGCGCCCAGAGCAAAAGCCCATAACTTATTTTTTGTTAAATTAACCCCATAACACTGGGCGGCTATGGAATCTTCCCGCATTGCATTCCAAGATAAACCGACTAAGGAAGAGGATACTCTGTAAGCAATAT
>DUMD01000117.1 GCA_012840065.1 Clostridia bacterium | reverse complement strand
GTCAATACCTTACCATGAATCCTTTCCCTTGTCAAGGCCTATTTCCTTGCCACTTTTAGCTATTTTTGCTTCTTTTCGTCGACTCGGACAAATGCTATATTAACACATTTCAACTCATCTTGTCAAGGTCTTTTTCTTTTTTTAGTTCAAAATCATATATTATGTTTTCCTTTCTGAAAAACAGCTTATTCAGATTAACATAAACAAATAAAATCTTCAACAACTATTAAAAACTTAATTTTGTCTTTATTATTTTTTAGCCACCTGAAACTTTTATATTCATCATTATGCTTACTTATTTTCCACACATTTTTCTCAAAACATTGGCTTTCATATATAATAAAAATAAATCAATCTATCATTTTTTAAAGCACTCTAAAAAAATATGAATCATAAAGTTGTTCATCTAAATATAAATCTAATCTATATTTACCAGTTAAAAATTGCTGTTCTTTTGCAACAATAAACTCACCATAGCCGCTTCCTTCTTCAACCATCATCTGGCTTTCTGCCAATAAAAGATCATCTTCCCCTCTTTCTAAATACCATTTTCCTGTAATTTTTTGCCTTCCACTAGCTTTCTGGTAATGAAACCAAAAGCAAAAACTTTTAGTGCCACTAAGATAGTTATTGGTCCTGCCAATAGGATAGATTTTATTAACAACTTCTGTGGCAAAAGCATAATCAATAATTTTAAAATTGCCTTCAGTAAAATTGTTGACCATAAAAATTTCTTCCCAAATCTTATTTTCTTTATCTAACAATTCCAAGCTGTATTTTCCCGGCTTAAAATCAGTTTCAGATTTTAGGTAGAAACAAATACTACCGCTGGGTTGTTCAATTAAATAAGTTGTTTCGTTAATTAATTCCCTCTTATTTTCTAAATAAAACCACCTTGCTCTGAGTTCCGTATTTGGAATAGCTTTTTTATATCCAATAATACAGTAAATTTCTTTACATCTGGGAATCATATAATTAGTTACCGGCAAATAATCCTGATCAGATTTTATATACAATTGATAACTTACAATATCCAAGACACTGCAACCAGAAAGGAAAAAACATAAGATAACTAAAAGCAATAAAAAACATCCCACCCTCGCTTTCATTATAAAATCCCCCCTCAGCCAAAACTACCTTCCCCACCCAAAAGAAACTTTTCACCTTACTCCTTCTATATTATATTTACTTAATTAAGCATTAGTTGCTATGTGAGCAGACAAAAAATAAAAAGCACAACTGCCGTTTTATTTATCTCAAAATAGGAAATTAATATAAACAAGGAAGAAAATAAGATAAATAGTATAAGATAAATAAGCCGTCTGGCTAGGTGAAAGGAGCAGAAAGATGGTACCAAACAAGGTTTTTCTGACCAAAGGAGTGGGACGACATCGAGAAAAATTAGAATCTTTTGAGGCCGCATTGAGAAATGCGGGAATAGCTCAATACAATCTAGTAAGAGTATCCAGCATTCTGCCTCCAAATTGTGAAATAATTGATCCTGAACTGGGTAAGACCCTATTAAAACCGGGAGAAATAACTTTTTGCGTGTTAAGTGATCTCAGCAGCAATGAAGCAAATAGGTTGTTATCTGCCTCAATAGGTTTGGCTATCCCGGCAGATCCCCAGGCTTATGGTTATTTAAGTGAGCATCATGCCTTTGGCCAACCGGAAAAAGTAGCGGGAGATTATGCAGAGGATCTAGCTGCTTCAATGTTGGCATCTATTTTGGGTATTGAGTTTGATCCCGATGCTTCCTGGGACGAAAAAAGACAAATCTGGCAGATGCACGGCAAAATAGTAAAAACCCGTAATATCACCCAGTCAGCAACCGTAGGCGAAGATGGAATGTGGACAACAGTAGTCGCTGCTGCTGTCTTTATTCCCCCAGATAAATAAAAAAGCTGGATCCTGGATTAAACAGGATTCAGCTTTTTTAGCTTGCACTAAGATTGCTTTCTCCGAACATTAGCTTATTAAACTGTGCTTTTCTTCAAAATAAATCGGAAATAATTAATAAAAATGCAATTAAATAATTTGTTTTTGCCGATTAGACAGGTATTGTTTTAAGGCCTTTGCCAATTGATCCGGACAAGATGTTCCATTTCGGCAATGTATACCTTCTAATTTTTCAATTACCTCCTCTATCTCCATACCCTTTACTAAACTTGCAATACCCTGCAAACTCCCAACACACCCAAAAACAAAATTAACCTTTTTTATAGTTTGTCCATCCAGTTCAATCATTATCTCCTTAGAACAAGTACCAGAAGTCCTATACTTAAAAAGCATAACAATACCTCCTAACCGGATCTCCCTACTTGACTTTTATCATTTAAAAAATTCTTTTCTTACCATAATTAATTATCTAATCCATGTCAAGCCCATACCCTCATTTCTTCTGCAAACAAAAAAAGTCCGCTAGGGACTTCTAATTTATTCTCCATCAAACCATTAAAAATTTTAAAGCTATGATTAACACCACTCCGGGAATACCTAGAAAACCAGCTACTAACGCAGTTATAGGATTAATGGGAACACTAAAATCAAAAAAGGAACCGACTAGGTTAACCAGCCAAAGAATAACCCCACCCAAAATCCCGTTAAAAACCAACCTACCAACAATTTTTAGGGGGACAAAAAGAATCTTAGCAAATAAATATAATAGCAGCACCCCAAAAATAAAGGCAGCAATAACCCGATAATCCCAAGCCATTTATTCCACTCCCCATCTTAATTTATTTCCAATTTCATTCCAATACAATTATTACTAAATATATAGTTGTTGATAAAAAATTTTATACCTAAAAAGATTACTTCTCAATAAACTAATAAAAACTCAGTTCGGATAAACCAAACTGAGTTTTTTTATCATGATAAAGTTAAATCCGCTCTAATTCCCTCTTCCCTCGCCTTTTTCAGCAGATACATATATTTCCTCTCCGCTGCCTCCAAAACATAGATCGAATAATCAACTAATTCAGGATCGGATACACTTTCAAAGTATCTCTTTGCATTTATCCATTCTTGTTTTGCCTGTTCCACAGTTTCCGCAAGAGACGGATGGTGATAATGGCCTAATCCCCCCTCATCTTCCAAACCAGAAACAATTTTATTAGAAATGGTTGAAATTAATCCAACTATTTTCTCCTTCATTTTCCCCCTCCTCAAAACCAGCCTTTCCCAATATTTGTTAGTACTTAATTATCTCCAAAGAGATTTAATTTTATACATCTTTAAGAAAAGTATCCTAGGTTTATTTGATGAAACTAAAGGAAAAAATAAAATAAAAAACCATAGCTCCAAGGTAATCCTTATACCTTTTCCTATGGTTTCTTAATAGTTTATAATCCGACCTCGTATACTACTTTACGAAAAAAAGCAACTCAACAATTGCTAAGAAGCCTTTTTGTTTCTGCAATAAGTTCTTTAAGCATATTTACTCCTTCTTTTGTACCGGTTTTATCAGAAGAAAGCAACGTAAAAATCCTATCCACTCTTTTTTTATAATCCTTTGGTTTTATCCTAAAGTTATCAATCATTCTAACAGCCTTTTTCTCATTAATACAGTATTCTTCATTCAAAGCAAATATAACCTGATTTAAACAGGAAATGCTCCTGAAACAATGCCCACATACATAATAAAGGTCATCCTTATCAACATTGTCTTCGGCAAACATTAAGGAAAAGGAAGCTTCAAACATAAAATACCGCACTATTGCCTCTTTTAAAGTTTGGGGGTAGGGAATGGTCTTAGCTTTCAATTCTGCAATCTTACCCCTAGGGTCAGCCAAGATTTTACAAACGGAAATTTCGCCCATATACATTACATTCAAATAGGCATGGGGATGGCCTGTATGATAGTGAGCGGTAACCTTTCCTTCCAAGCAATCAACTATAACCTGCGATACTCTTTTTAAATCGCGGAAAATAAAATCCACATGATAGCCTTTAACCACAAGCCAACCTCCACCGTTAATCCAAGGGCCCCATTCCCCTAAAGACGTAACTAAATTTTCTCTATGTTCATCATCTAATTTGGTTGCAATTGTATTAACTTGAGCAATATCAAATTTTTCTGACTCATCATAATATATCCCTAGGTCAATATCGGAATCGGGAAGATTAGTTCCTCTTGCCCTTGAACCGCCCAAAACTATTCCCACAACACCCGGGACCCTTTCCATTTCCCTGCTGATTTCATTCAAAATATTTTCTACAGTCATAGTGTCCTCCTATTTCTACAATCCACCGATTATATAAGACAGTCCATTAAATTTTATGAGTAAAAATGATGTAAATATTGCAAATACCAATACTTTTAAATATTGATCTTTATTTTCCGGCAAAAGGAAAAACAGTATAAGAGCAGTAATTAAATCAAATCCTGAAAGCGGAGAAAGGGTATAAAAAAAGCTGTATCCTTCTGAAACTAGTAAACCAATAGGAAGAGCAGCACATAATGCCGCAATCCAGCCACTTCCTCTGCTAAACCATGTTAAATAAGCAGCCAGCGGAGATAATAAGGCAATTAATCCCCAACGGATAAAATAATATGTAGGAAAGAAACTAAATAACCTCATTGAATATATATAATAAGCCAGTAACATTCCTACAAAAAAGACAAAAACATGAATCGCTCCTGCCTTAGGTGTTCTACTCCATGCAGCAATAATAGTAGCAATAAAAACCCAGATTCCAGTTCTAGAACTTATACTACTAACTATGTTAATTAAACCACCAATTGTTCCATTAGCAGGTATCATATCAGTATATTTTGCTAGGAATCCAGAAAAAATTCCGAAAATAAAAAAGAGTATAATTCGAATTGACTTTTGTTTGCTGTTTGGCATAATTCATTCCTCATTTCACTAGCATCACTAAAAACCCTATTTTTACGCATTGCATTATATACATTCTCTTAATCTTTTTCTATCCCTTTTCCCTACCGCAGGACAACTTTATTTTTATTCATCTTATTCCACATTTTCAATCTTTCCCCTTGCTTTTTTATACCTTCCTCCCCAAAACCCCTAATAAAAAACATGGCCTACAGGGTTTTTCTCAACCCTAATAAGCCATGTTTCCTAATAATACTTTAGTTTTCTGTTGTATAAAACTATCATTGTAAACTATACCTTATATATCATCAACATGAGGATATTTATCTAAAAATACTTTATTTACGGCTTGTAGCTTTTCAAAGTATTCCCGATATGAGTCACTTAAGATTTTTAAATTTTCAATGAATATATCATAATATCCATTTTCTTGCTTAAACTTTAATAATAATTGCTTCATTTTATATGCTGGTGAATTTTTATATTCATCTGAGTTTATGTATTCCAAATACTTCTCAATAACCTCTTTATTTTTTTCAATATACCCATCTATATTATTTACTGAATCTATTATAGATAAATTAATTTTCTGCATATCTGCTTCTTCAAGCTGTCCAAGACCTTCATCTAAAAATTCCTTCAATTCTTCTGGAAATTCTGTTTCTTGAATTTTATCCAAGTAAGCAACAATTTTATCATATGCTCTTTCTTTTTCCTCTGTATCAATTTTCCCATTAAGAAACTGTCCAAAGTGTACGCCTAAATACATCCCATAACCTCCTGGGAATGCTTGCAGCAGTTTCTCTTTAATTGTGAAATGTTTCTCAATATCTGCTTCAATATAGGCAATTGCTTGCTCAATATCATAATCTTTCATTAACCGTTCCAAACACTTTTTCTTAGCCCTTGCCTTTTCTATTTCTAAATCCATTTTGTATTTGATTCTTGCCAGAACAGCAGATTTATTGCTACTTGCAAGAATATCTTTAATTTCAGCAATGCTGATACCTAATTTTCTTAAAACTCCAATCTCTTTTAATCTAGAAATATCTTCATCAGTGTAGTTCCGATAACCATTATTCTCTATCCTCGGAGATATTAATCCCTGCCGTTCATAATATTCAACCGCTTTTTTCGTCAAATTACATTCTCTACAAACATCTTTAATTAACATCTTTATCACCTCATGACTATCATAGGTTAACCCCTAAGGGAATAGTCAATGCTCATTTTGTAAAAAATTTAAAAGCATACACACTATTCAGAGTGCTTTTTATCTATAAATCCTTAAAACTTCACCAATAAATACTGTTCATATTCCATAGTGAATTAAATATTTACCCTTTTTTATTGCCCTATTTATCATTTCAACAAGGGTTTGAAGTTCTTGAGATTGATACTGGCTATTTGCCTTAATAATAATATTTCTGAATCCTTCGAGGGATTCCGGAGGAATAAGTGTTACCCCACAATAATCTAATCCACTACCTGGCTGACTTCTAGTCTGGAAATAGGTCTTTATCGTCAATAATTCTTCATTATACTTTATAATTAATTCTTCAATTAAATCCTCACTGACAGAAATACAATTGTATTTTTCCGGTTCGTAAACACTATACCATTTCTTTTCTTCCAAAAAATCTATTATTCCAAACTCATGCCTTGCCAAACTATCACCCCTGTAAGTTTGCCTATCAAGAAGATCTACCTTCTGCAAAATAATTCTTTTTCCCTTGCTTATGTTATCGCTTAAGCAAGGGTATACCGATCTTTTCAGTTAAGTCAATAGTTAAATAAAAAACCGGAAGCTTTATTTCTGCTCCCGGCCTTGCCTTATACTTTAAAGCGGCTTGACATTTCCGATAAATCTATAGCAATTGCACTTAGTTTTTGAGCAGTTGATGCCACTTCCTCTGAAGCCGCAGTAAGCTCTTCTGAAGATGCCGCCACTTCTTGAGTTCCTGCCGAATTTCTTTCTGTTATG
>DUMD01000116.1 GCA_012840065.1 Clostridia bacterium | reverse complement strand
TGTTTTTAACCTTCAACGGACATCATTATCTATTATATGCAATGGTTAATAGTTTTTATAAAGTTCCATTATTGTCTTTTACTTATAATCAGGCCATTGTGTCTTATATGATTCAGCTATTTGCTAATTCCTTTGTTATTGCTGTTCAAGTGGCTATGCCTGTCATTGGGACCTTATTTTTAACAGAATTAGCTTTTGGGATTATTGTAAGGACTGTTCCGCAGATGAATGTGTTTATGGTAGGTATTCCTGTTAAGATAATTCTTGGGATAATAGTTCTTTCTTTATCGATGCCTTTATATGTTTATTTTCTAAAATACATATTTGAAAAAATTTATGATGATATTTTTATTTTATTTTCACTAATGTAGGTAATGAGGTTTGATTTGATGAGTGAAACCAGAAAAGATTTTTGTTCTACAAACAGTATTATCAAGTTTGATCTTCAATTATTTGCAGAAGAAAAAACGGAAAAGGCTACTCCAAAACGGCGTCAAGATGCAAGGAAAAAGGGACAGGTAGCAAAAAGTACAGAAATAAATTCTGCTTTGATATTGGTGGCGACTTTTTCAACAATATTTGCTTTGTTACCTGATTCTGTGGGTAAAGTAAAAGAGCTTTTGGTTTCCTATTTGTCTTTACCAGCTATGGGTGAATTGACAATTGAATATATCCATAATTTAACTGTTAACTTGGTTTTATTTGTTGTTAGGATAACCATTCCGATTATGTTAACAGCGGCACTTGTGGGGATAGCAGCTAATTTGGGGCAAATTGGTTTTCTTATTCCTGAACAGGCGTTATCTATAAAACTAGAACGGATTAACCCTATAGAAGGGTTTAAGAGGATATTTTCAAAAAGATCTCTAGTTGAATTAGCTAAAGCAATTTTAAAAATTATTTTAATAAGCTGTATTGCTTATTCATCAATAAAAAAATCCTTTAACTGGTTTATAGCATCTTCTACTTTGTCACCTATTGTTGCGGCTAACACCTTAGCTGAACTGGCTAGAAAATTGGTATTGCAGTTAGGTGGAGGTTTAATCATATTAGCAGCGGCGGACTATATGTATCAGCGCTGGGAATTTGAAAAAGCAATTAGAATGTCTAAACAGGAAATTAAAGAAGAATATAAACAAACAGAAGGGGACCCCCAAATTAAAGCAAAAATTAAAGAAATGCAGAGACAAATTGCCAGAAGAAGAATGATGCAAGAGGTACCAAAAGCCGATGTTATTATTACTAACCCAACCCATTATGCAGTTGCTATTCAATATGATGAACAAACAATGGAAGCACCTAAAATCATTGCTAAAGGGCAGGATTTTATTGCTGAACAAATAAAAAAGATTGCTCAACAGCACGGTATTCCCATGGTAGAAAACAAACCTTTAGCTCAAACATTATATAAGACGGTTGAAATAGGGGATTATATCCCACCTAAACTATATCAGGCTGTAGCAGAGGTTCTAGCCTTTGTTTACAGGTTTAAAGGCAAGGTCTAGGAGGTAAAAAACTTTGAATTTAAAGCTGCAATCATTTAGCTTAAACAAAATATCTAAGCTTAGTGATATTAGTGTTGCACTTGGTATTGTGGGTATCGTTATCATTATGATTGTGAAATTGCCTTCTTTTCTTTTGGATATCTTTTTAACCCTAAATATTACTCTTTCTCTTCTTATACTTTTAATATCCATTTATACTTTAGAACCCTTGCAGTTTTCTATTTTCCCTTCATTGCTTTTACTAACCACTCTTTTTAGGTTATCCCTCAATATTTCGTCTACACGGTTAATTTTATTAGAGGGCAATGCAGGTAATGTAATTAATGCTTTTGGTAAATTCGTCGTTGGAGGAAATCCAGTTGTAGGTTTTGTTATTTTTCTAATCTTAGTTGTGATTCAATTTGTAGTAATCACAAAGGGTGCAGAAAGGGTTGCTGAAGTTGCAGCCCGTTTTACTCTGGATGCAATGCCTGGGAAACAAATGAGTATAGATGCTGATTTAAATGCCGGTTTAATTACTGAAGAGCAGGCCAGAGCACGGAGAAAAGATATTCAACGTCAAGCAGATTTTTACGGTGCAATGGATGGTGCCAGCAAATTTGTTAAGGGTGATGCAATAGCAGGGATTATTATAACTTTTATAAATATTATAGGCGGAATAATTATTGGGGTAATTTTCCCTCCCCATTTGACTATAATGGGAGCACTGCAAAAATATTTATTGCTTACCGTGGGTGATGGGTTAGTAAACCAGATTCCGGCACTGCTTATTTCTACGGCTATGGGTATTATCGTGACCCGTGCTGCATCGGAAAATAATTTAGGACAAGATGTAATTAAACAATTATTCTCCCAACCTAAAGTTATGGCAATTACCAGTGTTATGGTGTTAATTTTTGTTTTTATCCCCGGATTGCCTAAACTTCCTTTTTTGTTTTTATCTGTTTTATTTGGAGGTCTGTTTTATCTCTTGAAACGTTCTCTGAACATTAGTGAAGTTGAAGAAAAAGAAGTAGTAGAAGAGAAGGAAATTGAGGCAGCTAGAAAACCAGAAAATGTTTTTTCTCTCTTGCATGTGGATCCTTTAGAAATTGAAATTGGTTATGGTTTAATTCCCCTTGCTGATTATCAACAGGGTGGGGATTTGATGGATAGAATAGTAATGATCAGAAGGCAATGTGCTCTTGAATTAGGAATAGTTATTCCTACTGTTCGTATACGGGATAATATGCAGTTAAAGCCGAATAGCTATATTTTTAAAATTAAAGGTATAGAAGTGGCACGAGGAGAACTATTGCTGGATCATTTCTTAGCAATGAATCCTGAGTCTGCGACTGACGATTTAGACGGAATTGAAACCTTAGAACCAGCCTTTGGGTTGCCAGCTAAATGGATCCATGAATCAAAGAGGGAAATGGCGGAAATGATGGGATATACCGTTGTTGACCCGCCTTCCGTTTTAGCTACCCATTTTACAGAAGTCATTAGAAATCATGCCCATGAATTATTGGGGAGACAGGAAACTCAAAGCTTAATTGATACGGTTCGGGAGTCTCATCCTGCAGTCGTAAATGAGTTAATCCCCGGCTTAATGTCTCTAGGAGAAGTGCAAAAAATTTTGGCAAATCTACTTAGGGAAAGAGTTTCTATTAGGGATATGGTAACGATTTTGGAAACATTGGCAGATTATGCTCCGTTAACAAAAGATCCGGGTGTTTTAACAGAGTATGTAAGAGCATCCTTGGCTAGACAGATAAGTCAAATGTTTGTTAATCAGGATGGGGTAATTCAGGTAATTGTTTTAAATCAAGACTGGGAAAAAACTTTAACAGATAATATTCAACATTCTAATTTAGGTTCTTATATTTCTATTTCACCTTCATCTGCCCAAGAACTTTATACTGCTTTAAAAAGGGAAATAGAAAAGGTAACTGCCCTTGGTGTTCAGCCTATAGTTCTTTGTTCACCAAACCTACGGTTACCTTTTAAACGATTAACGGAACGGTGGTTCCCAAATTTAGCTGTTATTTCTTATGGTGAATTGCTACCAGATATAGAAGTTGAATCAATTGGGATGGTGAGTGGTTAATGAAAGTAAAAAAATTTGTGGCCAATAATATGCAAGAAGCAATGTGGATGGTGAAAGCAGATCTGGGTAAAGATGCTTTAATATTACATACAAGGAAATTTAAACGGGGTGGAATATTAGGTCTTTTTGGTAAGGATATGGTTGAAGTGACGGCAGCTGCTGCTACTGAATTAGTAAATACCGGATCGGAAAGAATGGTTAATCCCTATTCCCAATTTTCTCAGGCTCAGATTATTTCGCAGAATTTTGAACAACAAGAAAAGTATGAAGCTTTAAAAAAAGAATTAGACGAAGTTAAACTATTGCTTACTAGATTGGCCAGTTCAAATAGGGAAAAATTTTTTGATCAGTCTAGACCTTTAGAAGAAACAAAAACTGCTTACTACATACTTACGGAGATTTATGAATTATTGTTGCAAAACGATGTGGAAAAAAGCTTAATCGAAGAACTGACTCAAAAGGTTATAAATAAATTAGATTCGAAAGATTTGCAGGATACTTATCTAGTAAAAGAAACTTTTTTAAAAGAAATTAGTGATTCTTTGGGAAAACCTCAGCTAATTGATTATAACAATGCAAGAAATAATAAAATTTTGTCCTTTATTGGTCCGACGGGTGTGGGGAAAACGACAACAATAGCAAAATTAGCCGCTAAATTTAGCTTAATTGATAAAAAAAGTGTAGCCTTGGTTACAGCAGATACATATCGTATTTCTGCAGTATCGCAGTTAAAAAAATATGCTGAAATTATTGATGTTCCTTTAGCTGTAGCTTATTCACCTTTGGAGATGAACAGCATTTTACGACAGGTTCAGGATAAAGACATTGTACTCATTGATACGGCTGGGAGAAGTCCGAACAATATTGGGCAAATGAATGAGTTAAATGACTACATGAATGTAAATTTCCCGATGACTACTTTTCTTGTTTTGAGTGCAACAACAAAGTATTCAGATTTGCTGCAATTATATGAGAGGTTTAAACCTGCAGGCGTGGATAGTTTGATTTTTACCAAACTAGATGAAACTCTTAATCACGGGAATATTTTAAACATGAGGTTAAAAACGGGCTGTCCTTTATCTTATATAACAAATGGACAGAATGTTCCTGATGATATTGAAGTGGCGGATCCTATGAAAATTGCAAAATTGGTTTTAAGGGAGAGTTAGAATGAGAGACCAGGCGGAAAAACTTCGTTCCTTAGCAAAAAGCGTAAAAAAAACTTCTCAGGTTTATCCAAATAAACTGACTAAATTTACTAGGGTTATTACTGTAACTAGTGGTAAGGGAGGGGTGGGCAAAACTAATTTTACTGTTAATTTAGGACTTGCCCTAACAAGACTAAATAAAAAGGTTATTGTACTCGATGCTGATTTGGGATTGGCCAATGTCGATGTTATTTTGGGGATAATGCCTCAAACTAATTTGGGAGAGGTAATAAAAGGTAAAAGGGAATTGGTTGAAGTAATAACTGAAGGCCCAGGTGGTTTAAAAATAATTGCCGGTGGTTCTGGGGTTCAGGAATTGGCTAACCTAGAAAACTGGCAAATAGAGCGTTTTATTTCTAGTTTGAGTCAATTGGATGGTAACGTGGATATAATTTTGATTGATACGGGAGCAGGGTTGACAAAAAACGTGCTAAGTTTTGTACTTGCCGCAGATGAAATTGTGGTTGTTACTACACCGGAACCGACAGCTTTTACAGATGCTTATGCAATTATCAAGGTAATTGCGGCAAAAAACGAAAGGGCAAAGATTAATTTGGTTGTTAATCGTGCTCAAAACATTCTTGAAGGTGAACAAACAGCAAAAAAATTAGTTACTGTCAGTAAACATTTTCTTAAATTTGAGCTCAATAACTTAGGTGTTATTATAGATGATCAAAATGTAAGTTCAGCAGTAAAAAAACAAAAACCATTTTTGCTGTTCTATCCTAACACAATCGCCTCACGCTGTATTAATGAAATAGCTTTAACATTAACTGGTTTAGAAAATCAAAACAAACCTAGCCAGGGAGTGCAAGGGTTTTTTAGTAAAATTGTTAAACTTTTGAGATAAAAATCGCTTAAGAAGCAAAAAATTTTTAATTCGTAAAAAATTTCCTCTTCCAATACTGCATATTATTTAACTAATTTAATTAAAGATGGAAAGGTTGAACTACCTTGTTGTATAAAGATGAATTAAAGGTGAATCAAAAAGCACAATTGAAAGTTATGGATGGTCTTTATACGGGTATTTATGTTAGTAGAGTTGAAGACATCGGTGAAGATTATATTAAGCTAGCTATGCCTATTGTAAAGGGAGAAATAATTCCTTTAAGTATCGGTACCAAAGTCGAAGTTGTTGTAAGCGATCAGGACAAGGCATATGGTTTTACTGGTTTAATAAGAAACCGTCAGATTTCTCCTGTTCCTATGTTTACAATGAAATTTCCTGATAAAATTAGGAAAATCCAAAGACGTAATTATGTCAGGATTGAATGTAGTATACCAGTTCAGTATGCAGTTATTGATAATAGTGAAGAGCTTGATCAAGATCTAGTTTTTCAAACTGGAAGGACTCTAGATATTAGTGGAGGAGGATTACGCTTATTTACCAATCATTCTTTAGAACAAGAACAAAAATTATTTATTAAGCTTAAATTGTTGAAAGATGATGAAATTGAAATTAAGGGAAAAGTGATCAGGCTGCTTGATATAGATGAGGAGACAAAGAAAAAAAGATTTATTTATGGCATTGAGTTTATAGATATTAATGAAAGAGATCGGGATAAAATAATTTCTTTTATTTTTGAAAAACAGCGACAATTGAGAAGAAAAGGTTTGATTTAAAAGGGGCGATGGTGTTGAGTTCAGCAAAGGTAATGGTTGTGGATGATTCACTTCTGATGAGAACAATAATAACCGATATAATTAACTCAGATCCTGCATTAGAAGTAATAGACACAGCTAAAAATGGAAAAGAAGCCTTAGAAAAAATTTTGAAACTTAAACCGGATCTTGTTACTCTTGATATTGAGATGCCGGGAATGGATGGGCTGCAGTTGTTAGAACTGCTAATGGATAAATATCCAACGAAAGTTATTATGCTTAGCAGTTTAACTAAGTTTGGTGCAAAAGCTACTATGAAAGCTTTAGAACTTGGTGCCGTTGATTTTGTTCAAAAGCCTTCAGCTAATAATTTTTTAGATTTAAAAAAAGTTGGCCAGGAACTTATTACTAAATTAAAAACTGCTCAGCATGCTAAAATTCCGATAAAACCAATAAAACAACCTACTAGCTTATCAGCAGATGCATATGTTTCCAAAATCGATAAATATACTTCTAAAATTAACCAGCCTTCCAATTTACAGTGGATAGTGGGAATAGGTACATCAACGGGTGGTCCTCGTGCCCTTTCTGAGTTAATACCTAAAATACCTGGTTCGGTTCCAGCTTCCTTTTTAGTAGTTCAACATATGCCTCCGGGTTTTACTAAATCATTAGCAGAACGTTTAAATGGTTTATCAAAATTAAATGTTAAAGAAGCTGAAGATAGTGAATATTTAAAGCCGGGCACTGTTTATATTGCACCAGGGAATTTTCATTTAGAATTAAAACAGGACAAGCATAAAAGTTTACCTATGATCAGTTTATCGCAAAGGGAACCGGTTTCTGGTCATAGACCTTCAGTGGATATTTTATTCGATTCTTTAGCGGAAATTTCGGGTTTTAAACTGTTAGCAATTATTTTAACTGGAATGGGTGCTGATGGCAGCAAAGGAATGAGGAAGTTAAAACAAAAGGGTGCTTTCTCGATTGCTGAAGCTAAAGAATCCTGTGTTGTATTCGGCATGCCTAAAGTTGTAATTGAAGAAGGAAATGCGGATTTAGTTGTTCCAATTGACCAGATGGCTAATGTTGTTACGCAAAAGATTATTTAGGAGGAGAGGGGCGGATTTTTATGGATATGGAGCAATATATGGGAATTTTTGCAGATGAAGCAAAAGAACATTTGCAAAACTTAAACGACTATATTTTGGAGTTAGAAAAAGACCACGATAGAAAGGATCTTTTAAATGAAATTTTCCGGTCTGCCCATACACTGAAGGGGATGGCCGGTGCTATGGGCTTTGAAAAGATGGCTACTCTAACTCATGAGATGGAAAATGTTTTAGATGAACTCCGAAAAGGAGAAAGAGAGGTTAATCTTCAAATAATACAAGTACTTTTTTCCTGTTTAGATGCATTGGAAGCACTAGTCAATGAGATTATCACCGAAGGAGTTGAGTTAACAGAGGTTGACTCTTTAATTGATACTATTAAAAATCTAGATTCGGAAGTTGCTGCTGCTTTAGAAGAAGAATTAATTAATAAGACTGAAGAGATTAAGGAAGAAAAGATCAATGAATCGCAGAATTTAGAATATTTGGAAACAGTTATTGAAAAAGCAACCGAATTAGGTTTGAACACTTTTAAAATTAAAATAAAATTTGCGGAAGATTGTTTACTAAAATCTGCTCGCGCTTTTATGGTATTTAGAGAATTGGATTCAATAGGTGAGATTGTCTATTCTAACCCCAGTGTCCAGGATATTGAAGATGAAAAATTTGACCAGGAGATAGAAGTCATTGTTTTGACTAAAAAAAGTAAAGACCATATTATTCCTCTTATTAATAACATTACTGATGTTAAGATTGCTGAATTTGAAGTTATTAGAGAAGGGCGTCCTGTTAATAAAGAGAAAAATGAAGAAATAGATAAAAATGACAGGGTTGAACCAGTTAACAAGGCAGATGAACATAATCATAAACGGCCTAAAACCGGACAAACTGTGCGGGTTGACATCGAGCGTCTTGATAATCTCATGAATTTAGTTGGTGAATTGGTTATTAGCAAAACCCGTCTTGAACAGATTAGTTTGACCAATCAGTTAGGTTATCTTAATGAAACGATTGAACAAATTGACAGAATTACCGATGAATTGCAAAGCGTTGTTATGAAGGTTAGGATGGTCCCCGTTGAACAAGTTTTTAATCGTTTTCCCAGAATGGTTAGGGACTTAGCGAAAGAACTTAGTAAAGAAGTAGAATTAGTGATTGAAGGAAAAGAAACAGAATTAGATAGAACTGTTATTGATGAGATAGGCGATCCTTTGGTTCATTTACTAAGAAATGCTTTAGATCATGGAATTGAAAAACCTGAAGAAAGATTAAAAGCAGGTAAAAACAGATTTGGTACTATTAAATTAAGAGCCCTTCATGAAGGAAATAATGTAATCATTAAAATTGAAGACGATGGCAGGGGTATTGACCCTCAGCTCATAAAAAGAAAAGCTTTGGAAAAAGGAGTTCTTTCAGAACAGGATCTAGAACGCTTAGATGAATCGGAAATCCTAAAACTTATTTTCCGCCCTGGATTTAGCACGGCGCAAGAAATTACTGACATATCCGGCAGGGGTGTAGGACTTGATGTTGTCAAATATAAAATTGAGTCTTTAGGTGGAGAGGTAGAATTAGAAAGCAGGATAGGTTATGGTTCAACCTTTACCATCCGTCTTCCTTTGACCTTAGCAATTATTCAGGCTTTGTTAGTTAAGAGTGTTAATGAAATATATGCTATTCCTTTGGCAGTAATTCAGGAGACTGTAAGTATAAGAGAAGAAAATATAAAAAGAATTCAAAACCATGAGGTAATTACTTTAAGAGGAGAAGTTCTTCCTCTTTTTAGACTACAAAACCTTCTTGACATACCACCTGATTCTTATAATAGCAGTGACAATTATTCTGAGATTTTTGTTGTTGTGGTACGCAAAGGAGATAAAAGAGCAGGTTTAATAGTGAATGAGTTAGTTGGTCAACAGGATATAGTTATTAAATCCTTAGGAAGATTATTAAATGGAATAAAAGGAATAGCAGGGGCGACTATTCTTGGAGATGGTAGAGTTGCTTTGATCTTAGATATCGGAACATTATTTTAGTTTTATTTAGGATTGGGGTGGATATTTTAATGGAAAATTATACTCAGGAAATACAATTAGTTGTTTTTAAATTAGATGGGGAAGAATATGGCATTGATATTTTGCAAGTTAAAGAGATTATAAGATTATTAGATATTACTAGAGTTCCTAAAGCTCCTTGGTTTATTGAAGGAGTTATTAGCTTGAGAGGAACAGTCATTCCGGTAATTGATTTAAGAAAAAGATTTCAATTGACTGCAAGCAATAGAGATGAAGATTGTAGAATTATTGTGGTTATGGTGGATGATATTACTTTTGGTATAATTGTTGATTCTGTGAATGAAGTGTTAAGACTTAATAAAAATGATATTGAACCTTCTCCAACTGTGGCAGGAAGTACAAATGGAGCTTATATAAAAGGTATTGGTAAATTAAATGATCGGCTGATTACTCTTTTAGAACTTGATAAGCTTATTGAACACTAATTTATTCGTTAGTAGAAAAGGAAGGAGAAATTATAGATGGAATTATCTTATCTTCAGCTTGACGCTTTGCGCGAAGTTGGGAATATAGGTGCTGGCAATGCTGCAACTGCTCTTTCACAAATTTTAAATAAAAAAATTACTATGAATGTGCCTAGAGTTTTTTTCCTTCCATTTTCGCAGGTTCCTGATGTAGTGGGAGGAGCTGAAAATATAGTTGCAGGTGTTTATCTTAAAGTAAGTGGTGATGTTTCTGGTAGTTTGCTTTTTCTTTTACCTGAAGAAAGTGCTTTGGCTTTAGTGTCTATGTTGGTCGGTGGGGATAAAAAATCACGTTTGGGCCTAAGCGAGCTTGATAAGTCTGCCCTTATGGAAATTGGTAATATTCTATCAGGTGCTTTTCTTAATGCTCTTGGAAATTTTTCCAACCTGATTTTTTTGCCTTCCATACCCGGCTTAGCATTAGATATGGCTGGGGCAGTTTTGAGCACAGTGTTAATTGAGACGGGTGAAAAAAGCGATCAAGCTTTAGTGATTGAAACAGATTTTGTTGATGAAGATACTTCCATTAAAGGCCATATTTTCTTATTGCCTGACCCTGTATCTTTAAAAGTTTTACTTAAAGCAATTGGGGAGAATGTGGATGGGTAAAGTGATAAGAGTGGGTATGGCTGATTTAGGAATTGCAAAATGTCCGGATTCCTTATTAACAGCAGGCTTAGGCTCTTGTGTTGGAGTATGTTTGTATGATAGTGTGGCCAAGGTAGGGGGGCTTGCTCATATAATGCTTCCTGACAGTAATAGTGCAAGGTCAAAGGAAAACCCTGCCAAGTTTGCAGATACTGCTATACCCTTGACTATAGAAAAAATGTCTAAAGAAGGTGCAGTAAAAAAAAGAATTGTAGCCAAAATAGCTGGCGGGGCTCAAATGTTTAGTTTTTCAAATGGTAGTGATATTATGAAAATAGGGGAAAGAAATATTAATGCAGTAAAAAGAATATTAAAAGAATTAGGGATAGCCTTAGTGGCTGAAAGTACTGGTGGTAATTATGGACGTACCATTGAACTGAAAACTGATACTGGAATATTAACGATTCGAACCATAGACCATGGAACTTGGGAAATATAAAGTAAAGGTCAGGGGTGGAAAACTATGGTTTGCGCTGAAAAAGCAACTACCAAAGTAAAAGATTTGTGGGAGAATTATAAGAGGAGTAAAAATATAAGTCTGCGCAATGAACTTGTTTCTTATTATACATATTTAGTTCGTTATATTGTGAATCGTTTTCCTCCTACTTATTCACCGCTATATGATCATGATGATTTGTTTGGTTATGGAATGTTGGGTTTATTAGATGCAATTGATAAATATGATTTAAGTAAAGGAGTTAAGTTTGAAACTTATGCTTTGACCAGAATTAAGGGAACAATTCTTGATTATATGCGTAAGCTTGACTGGGTACCAAGAAGTATTAGGCAAAAAGCTAAAAATATTTCTGAAATTTGCGGGAAATTAGAAGGGGAATTAAAAAGAGCGGCTACGGATATGGAAATAAGTAGTGCTTTGGGTATTTCAAAAGAAGAATATTGGGAAACAATTCAGCAGATAGGTCAAGCAAATATTATTTATTTGGAAGAAGAAATCCTTAATAGTATTAGCGGTGAAGATAACAAAAGATTACTTGATTTTATTAGTGATGTTGATGGACAAGACCCTTTAACATTTATT
>DUMD01000115.1 GCA_012840065.1 Clostridia bacterium | reverse complement strand
TCCACGCTTATAAATTCTTTCAAAGGATAAAAAGGAATCATTTCTTCTTCAACCCATTTTAAGGCTTCTGTTGGTGACATCCCCCAGTTAGTTGGACAGGTGGAAAGTATTTCAACAAAAGAGAATCCCAAACCCGTCATCTGTACTTTAAAAGCTTTCTTAATAGCTTGTTTAGCTTTTCGGATATTTCGAGGATTATTTACTGCTACTCTAGCTATATAAGCAGGCCCATTAAGTGTCGCCAACATCTCACTTACTCTAAGCGGATTACCGGAATTTTCAGCTAATCTGCCTCTGGGAGTAGTTGTACTTACCTGTCCTAACAAAGTAGTAGGGGCCATTTGACCTCCAGTCATGCCGTAAATAGCATTATTGACAAAAAAAGTAGTAAATTTTTCTCCTCGACTGGCAGCATGAATTATTTCAGCTGTACCAATTGCGGCTAAGTCACCATCACCCTGATAGGTAAAAACAATTTTATCCGGATTCGTTCTCTTTATTCCTGTAGCCACAGCAGGTGCCCTGCCGTGAGCAGCTTGGACGGTATCAAAATTAAAATAATTATGTTGAATAACTGCACACCCAACCGGCTCTACTGCAATTAATCTATCTTCTAATTCTAATTCATCTATAACTTCCGTAATTAATCTATGAATAATACCATGGGTACAACCAGGACAGTAATGAAAAGGAACATCAGTTAGTGCATGAGGTTTGCCAGCAATTTTCTCCATTATGCTACCTCCTTTTTGCCAAGCAGGGTTAATACTTGTTCATAAACTTCTTTTGGTGAAGGTACTACTCCACCAGTTCTACCATAAAAACTAACATAAGAACCATCATTTAAGGCAAGTTTTACATCTTCAACCATCTGCCCCATACTCATTTCTACTACCAAGAATTTAGTATCAGTATTTCTAAACCTCTCAAAAGCCAACTCAGGAAAAGGCCATAAGGTAATAGGCCTAATCATACCAATTTTAAAACCTTCTTTTCTTGTTCTATCAACAACACTCCTTGCCACCCTTGAACTGGTTCCATAAGCAACTAAAATTAGTTCTGCATCCTCAACTAAGATTGCCTCCCACCTTTGTTCATTTTGTCTAATCAGACTGTATTTTTCCGCTAGATGAAAATTATGTCGCTCTAATGCCAGCGGTTCTAAAAAGAAAGAATCTATTACATTAGGTTTACTGCGACCCATTTTGCCTGTTGCTGCCCAGGCTTTGTCAAAAACTATCCTATTTTCACTATTATCTAGCTCAACTGGTTCCATCATTTGCCCTAAAACCCCATCCCCCAAAATCATAGCCGGATTACGGTATTTATCTGCTAGATCAAAAGCTAATTTTGTATAATCATACATTTCCTGGACAGTACTGGGTGCTAGAACAATATTTCTATAATCACCATGGCCGCCGCCTTTTGTAGCTTGGAAATAGTCAGATTGGGATGACTGAATACCTCCTAATCCCGGACCTCCACGCATAATATTAACAATTACAGCAGGAAGCTCTGCAGCAGCCAAATAAGAAATTCCTTCACTTTTTAAACTTATCCCTGGACTAGCGGAAGAAGTCATAACTCTTTTTCCTGTAGCCGCAGCACCATAAACCATATTTATTGCTGCAACTTCACTTTCTGCTTGTAAAAATACCCCATTCACTTCAGGTAGCCTCTTCGCCATATAGTGAGGCAATTCATTTTGAGGAGTAATCGGATAACCAAAAAAATAAATACATCCTGCTTTTATTGCACCTTCCCCTATAGCTTCATTACCCTTCATCAAAATTTTTTCTTTCAATTACCCCACTCTCCTTTATTATTATTTATAAATTTCAATTGCCACATCAGGACACATAAGAGCACATAAACCACACCCTAGACATTTATCTTTTTCTGTAACTGTAACAGGTTTATACCCTTTAATATTAAGGTTGGATTTAAAACCTATAATTCTTTGCGGGCATACACTAACACATAATTCACAGCCCTTGCATCTATCCTCATTGATAAGAACTTTGACCATAGTACTCATCACCCCCTGTTATTTTTATCATTAAAAATTTTCTGCCAGCCATGACGGCTGCATATAAAGACTTAAAGGAAATATTTCTACAGTTGAAAAAGTTTTATTAACTTGACTAGATAATAAATGTTCTGCTATACATAAACATTTCAAGGGAATGTCTAAATTATCGCTTAATTCCTGAACCATACGGTGGCCATTAACTACATCGTTTAAAGTTGTATAATAACCATAATTGGGATTACTAATTATAGCCGTTATTTTTAGTCTTGACGCCTGTTCTAATTCGTTTAACATCTTCTTGGCCAATTCGAGTGTTTTTGTATAAGGCCTATAAGGATTGATAACTAAACTCATTTCATAATTACGTTTTTCTATCATGGGAGCTAAACTCCCCAATGCTGTAGCTCCTAAATTGTCTCCGCCCACATCAAAAATAAGTTCATAATCGCTATCTAAAAGCAAAGCTTTAACACTGGGAGAAATAATTGGAAGGTCGGCAAATGCCAGCCCATTTTCTGGAGCTATAACCGATATCCCTTCCTTAAAAAGCTTATCTTTAACTTCCCGAGAGCGGAAATAGGAATTGATAACATCCAAATCTATAACAGCTATTTTCTTTTTGTTAGCAAGCTTTTGGGCAAAATTTAAAGCCACCTCTGTTTTACCGCTGCCAAAATGACCCACAAATATCTTAACTTCCTTTTCCACTTTTTAACTTCATCCTTTCTGATCTCTAAAAACTATCTGGAAAACAAAAAACCTCCATCCCTCTAAGGGACGGAGGTCAGATCCGTGTTACCACCCTAATTCACTATTACCTCGCAGTAATAGCCTCAGAAGGTACGGAGATAATAAATCTCGATACCCCAGCACTTT
>DUMD01000114.1 GCA_012840065.1 Clostridia bacterium | reverse complement strand
GTAAACAGGATCCCTATGTTGGAACCAACAAATAGTCAAGAAGCTAAAGATTTTGTAGGAATTGCTTTAGATTTAAGCGAGCGTTTTGATACGCCTGTTCTTTTAAGAGCGACAACAAGAGTCTGCCATTCCCAGAGTTTGGTTGACACTAAAGAGCGGGTTGAAAAACAAGTTCCAGCTTATGCAAAGGACCCACAGAAGTATGTTATGCTTCCTGCTTTTGCCAGATTAAGAAGGCTTAAGGTTGAAGAAAGAATTAATGCTTTAAAAGAATATGCTGATCAATGTGAATTAAACGAGATTCAATGGGGAGATAAGAAAATTGGTATAATAGCAAGTGGGATAGCCTATCAATATGCTAAAGAAGCTGTTCCTTATGCTTCTTTTCTTAAGTTAGGTTTAACTAATCCTCTACCGATGAAAATGATTAAAGATTTTGTTGAGAAAGTGGATAAGCTCTATGTTGTTGAAGAGTTATCACCTTTTATTGAAGATCAACTAAAATCCTGGGGAATTGAGGTAATTGGAAGGGAAATTTTCTCGGGAATTGGAGAATTAAGTGTAAGTCAAATTAAAGAAAAAATCTTGGGTATAAAATCAGAAAACCCAATTAGTCTTAATGTTAATGTTCCAATGAGACCTCCGGTATTATGTCCCGGTTGTCCTCACAGAGGAGTTTTTTATACTTTGAAAAAACTTAATTTGATTGTTTCCGGGGATATAGGTTGTTATACCTTGGGTGCCTTAGAACCCTTATCAGCTATGGATACAACAATTTGTATGGGAGCAAGTATTGGTGTTGCCTTAGGAATGGAGAAAGCAAACCCAGAGCTCAGTAAAAAACTTGTTGCTGTAATTGGTGATTCTACTTTCTTCCATTCAGGAATTACCCCATTAATTGATGTGGTCTATAACCAAACCAATACTACAACTATTATCTTAGATAATAGAACTACAGCCATGACTGGTCATCAGGATAATCCTGGTACGGGTAAAACCCTTCAGGGCAGTGATACTAATATGGTTGACTTAGAGCAACTTGTTAAAGCTATAGGGATTAGGAGAGTTGCGGTAGTTGATCCTTTAGACTTGGAACAATTTGAACAAGCAGTTAAGGCCGAGCTTATGGCAGATGAACCTTCTGTTATTATTGCTAAAAGACCTTGTGTTTTACTGCCAACTACTGAAGATAATAAAAGAACATATTATGTTTCAGAAAAATGCATTGGTTGCAAGCAATGTATCAACTTATCCTGTCCGGCAATTCATGTTATTTCCAATGGTAAAGTGGAGATAGACCAAACTTTATGCAACGGTTGCGGTGTCTGTGCACAGGTCTGCCCGGTTGGTGCTTTTACTATGGAGGTGAAATAAATTGAGCAATAATGTAACGAATGTACTGATAGTAGGGGTTGGAGGACAGGGCACTATTTTAGCAAGCAGAATACTTACCACTGTTATTCAGCAAAACAATTACGATGTTAAACTTTCTGAAATTCATGGGATGGCCCAACGAGGCGGTAGTGTGGTAACCCAAGTTAGATTTGGTGATTCCGTAAATTCACCCTTAGTAGAGCTGAATAACGCTGATTATATCTTATCTTTTGAACTTTTAGAGGGACTAAGATGGTTGCCCTATTTAAAAAAAGATGGGGTGATTATAGTTAATAAACAACAAATTGAGCCGATGCCGGTTATAATAGGTAAGCAACAATATCCTGATCAAATCGAGAGGATTATTAATGATCAAGTCTCCAAGGCAGTATTTTTTGAAGCTTTACCAATAGCTGAAGCACTTGGAAATACCAAAGTACTCAATGTGATTTTAATTGGTGTTTTAGCAAGGTATTTGCCATTTTCACTGGAAGATTGGATGAAGGCAATTGAAGAAAAAGTGCCTGCAAAAGCTTTGGAAATAAACAAAAAAGCCTTTTTAGCTGGTTATCAAGCATAAATTATATAATCGTTTAATTTACAGTAAGGTGTTGTAATGAAATTTAATTTTCGTTGCAGCATCTTATTTTTTTGTGTCTCAGTCCATCTAGTTAAAATACCTAGATGAATATTTAGATTTTGACTGGTTAATCTAAATATAGATTTTATTATTTTAGGAGGTGAGAGTAGTGCCAATAGGTATTTTGACTTTGTTGGTTGTGGCGGCATTGATATTCTTTGGTTTTACCCATAGGGTTCTTGATCGATTAAAGCTTACAGACAAACAAGCTTTGCTATTTATTGCAGCATTAATTATATTTAGTTTTATAGATATTCCAATAGTTAGCCGACCTGTAAATGTTTCCATAAATATTGGTGGTGCTATTTTGCCAGTAATACTTGCGGTTTATTTGATGCTTCGTGCTGAAAGAAGAATTGAATGGGTAAGGGCAATTGTTGCTAGTTTGGTTACAGCAGCGGCTATCTGGGGTTTTTCAAGGTTGTTTACTGGTAACTTAATAAGTCCTTTCGAAGAAGGACATACCTTTTTAGACCCGTCTTATATAGTTGCTGTGATTGCAGCAGTTGTTGCTTATTTGGCTGGCCGGTCAAGAAGAAGTGCTTTTATTGCAGGTACGATGGGTGTTTTGTTGGCAGATATTATCAATCTGATCCAATTATATTATGGAGGAGTTCCAGGAAGGGCAGCGATCGGTGGGGCTGGTGTTTTTGATACAATTGTTATCGCAGGTGTATTGGCTGTAATTATTGCGGAAATTGTAGGAGAAACAAGGGAAAGAATTCAAGGCGGCCCAGTTAGAGGGGATGGTAGACCCGGAGTTGATAAAAAAATTGATAACCCTGAATATGCGAGTGCAGTATTGGAAAATGAACAAGAAAAAAAATCCCCAGCTAGTGAAACAAAGGTAAAGGGGGTTAATAAAGTTGATTAGAAAAAAAATAAGTTATTCTTTTTTATTAGTGATAATTTTTCTTTTTGTGTCTGCAAACATAGTTTTTGCAGAAAATGAATTAGAGGAAGGTCTTTATTATCAGCTGATTGACCCTGCAGGGACTATTGTCCATCAAACAGCGCATGAACTTGAGCCTGGAGATCAATTTATTAATGAAGATAATGCAATTTATGAAGTAAAACGAATCGAAAATAATATTGCTTATATAGAAAAAATAGGGGATTTTGATCCATCAGAATTTTTAACAGATAATGAATTCCCCCAAACAAATTGGTATAAAAAATTTTTTACGTTTATATTTCCTTCTTCAGCTACAGTTCCTGTTGAGAAAAAAGATGGTAATAATAGTCTAGTGGGAGTATATCATACCCACGATGATGAATCATATAAACCTACAGACGGCCTAGCTAGTGCTCCTAAAGGTAGTGGCGGAATTGTAAAGGTTGGTAGTCGTTTTGCTCAGGAAATGGAAAAAAAAGGATTGAATGTTATCCATGATAAGACCTCTCATTATCCTCATGATGCAACGGCCTATGAAAGATCCAGAAGAACTGCTGCTCAATTAGTTAAACAGGGGCCGGCTGCAATTTTTGATGTTCACAGGGATGCTGTTCCTGCTAATGTTTATGCCCTTCAAAAAGATGGTGAGAATTTGACTAAAATTACTATTGTTTTAGGCAGGCAGAATCCAAATATGAAAGCCAACGAGTCTTTTGCTAAAAAACTAAAGGCAATAGTTGACAAGAAAAACCCTGGCTTAATTAAAGGCATTCTCTATGCTAAAGGTAAATATAATCAAGATTTATACCCAAACTTGCTTTTGTTAGAGGTAGGTGCCCATACTAATTCCCGGAATGCAGCTGAAAAAAGTGTTAGTATTTTATCTGATTCAATTCCCCAACTTATAGGAACAACAACCGGAGGAGGTACAGGAGGTGGCGGTGGAGGGACAACTACTGCTGAGCGAAGGGGAATTGGAAAAGCTTTAGGTTGGATAATTGGCTTATCGGTATTGGGTGGAGGAGCTTTCCTTTTATTAAATAGCGGAAGTTTTAGCGAAGTAACAAGTCGGATTAAAAGATTTAGAAGTACAGAATTGGCAAGTTTTTTAGGTAAAAACTCCAAAAACTCTACTCCAAAAAATGAAGAAAATAATGATAGTAAGGAATAAATGGAGTTGAAGTTAATGGAGAAATATCTTCAGTTAATCCTGGTAAGTATTATAATCGGTACTTTAACTAGATTTGTAATGCTTAAGATAGATTATAGGAGATATCCAAGCTATCCCCATGGCTATATTGTACATTTGGGTATGGGATTGGTAGCTTCCGCTTTGGGTGCCGTGGCTCTTCCTTCTATCTTAGAAAAAGATTTTACCGCTGTAACTTTTTTGGCCTTGGCAACTCAACAATTCAGGGAAATTAGAAAAATGGAACGTGATACATTGGGTATGCTTGAACAAAATGAATTAGTTAAGAGAGGCGAAGATTATATTGAAGGAATAGCAAAAGTTTTTGAAGGTAGAAATTACTTAACCATTTTTAATTCTTTGTTGGTAAGCATTTGTTACTACTGGGGTGGATTAGCTTTTGGTATTGGAGCGGGAAGTTTAGGGATAATAATTTCGGTTTTTTTCAGGAGAGGTAAGAGGATAGGTCAGATTGCTCACGTAAGATCAGGAGAAATAAGGTTTGAAGGGGCAAATTTATATGTCGAAAACATTCACATTATGAATGTAGGTTTAACTAGTTCAAGAAAGATTTACCTGGAAAAGGCTTTAGGGGCAATAATAGAACCCTATGATGATAATGCCCGGGCAACTTTGGCTAATGTGGGACAAAGAATGGCAATCTGCCATGATGCTGCTTCACTTTTAGGTGTGCATAAAGATGTAGCTACCCCAGAGTTTATGCCTACTGCCAGGTTAGACTTAGATACTGGCAGGGTTGGCGTAGTAATTGTACCTATAGAAAAGGATTTAGATTGTTTTCTGGAAGCAATAAGGAGAACTCCTGTTTTAGAAAGTGCAGTAAGAAAGCCAATGCAGACTCAAATCGGCAGAATTGCAGCGGATTAATTATATTTTTGAGTGGGGACAGATAAACTGGCTGACCCCACTTTCTTAATATGGAGGTAAAGAGTTATGAGCGAAAAAAGAATAATGGCTGTTGTTACAACAAACAAAGATATAATTTGGGGAGGAGGTTGCCCAATTATCGAAGCAACTAGTTTTGAAGAGATGGAAAGAATAGCTTTATATTTGAGTAGAATTTTAGATGGTGCAGTCCATGATTTAGAAAATGGTATTTATATTATAGTTAAACATTAAGGAGGAAAAATGAAAATAGTCTATAGTAGTTATTATTGTTGGCCTTTGCCAGTTTTGGCTGCATACTTTCATCTTAAGTTAGTGCAGGGTAAAAAACCTGATTTTAATAACTTGGATTTTTTTTCTGATGCCGATAATTATCTACTTTTTCCCTCAGGGATAATACGCAAAGTGGGAATTGATAAATATGGCAACGAAATATATATCATAGGTAATCAAGGCATTGAAGGAGTGATAGAACGGGTAATTATGGGATTTAATAAGATTTTTGGTAGTAAAGATGAAATTAAATTTGTTAATCTAAATAAAAAAGTATCTATATTTTTTAAACTTTGCATTTATCTTGCCAAATTTGATTTTTTTAAAAAAATAGCGGTAAGACTAATTTTGAATTCTATCAAAAATGATTTACCATTTATTGTTGCTCAGGTTAGTGAAACAGTAAATATTCTTAATAAGGAGCAAGACAAATGATAATTGTGTACCATTGCTATGGAAGTGCTCATTCTTCAGTAATTGCCTCTGCCCTTCATGTAGGTTTATTGCCTACTGATCGAGTTCCAAAATTAAAGGAAATTTTAGCATTAAAATATTTTGATAAAACAGAATCTAAGGATATTGGCACACCATTATATATGGGCAATGATCTTTGGAATAATCCTGTTTATGCTGTTGGGATGACTTATAAAAAGGAAGTAGTGAAAAGAGCTATCTACTCCTTATTAGACATGTATCATCTTCCACATGATCAAATTTTATGCTCCAACGCTTTGTCTTCAGCACATTTATTTACTAAAATAGGAGGTATACTCTCTCGACGCTATGGACTAATTAAGGTGGGAAGACCACTCACAGCATTAGGAATGCAACTGAAGTATTATAAATTTATAGAATTGGTTAAAAGTGTTCAAAAAAGAGAAGAGGAGCTTATGTTGAACAAGCTTGACGGAATAAATAAGGTAATAGATAATAAAGGAAGAATAAGTAGCGATTGGGGTGAGTGGAGTGTCATCAAATCGGGGGCTGGTAATAGAAAAAGTTAATCCCAACAGTATTGCTGAGGAAATTGAACTTGCTCCAGGTGATAAAGTAATAAGTATTAACGGGAAAAAGATTGAGGACTTAATCGATTATCAATATATGTGTGCTGACGAATATTTAGAGTTATATGTAATTAAAAAAAATGGAGAGGAAATAATTTTTGAATTAGAAAAAAATTATGATGAAGATTTAGGTCTAGTTTTTGCAGCGGCAACTTTTGACGGTATTCATCCTTGTCAAAACCGCTGCCTTTTCTGCTTTGTTGACCAAATGCCAAAGGGAATGAGACCATCTTTATATATAAAAGATGATGATTATCGCCTTTCATTTATTCATGGAAACTTTGTGACTCTGACTAACTTAACGGAAAGCGATGTTAAAAGGATTATTTCTCTGCACTTAAGCCCTCTTTATGTTTCTGTTCATGCAACAGATCCGGAGGTAAGAAAGCTACTTTTAGGTAATCCTAATGCCGGTAAAATATTAGAACAATTGGAAGTGTTGGCCAGTGCTGGGATACAAATGCATACTCAGATTGTTCTCTGTCCGGGAATAAATGATGGGAAGATTTTAGATAAGAGCATTCAAGATTTAGCTAAACTTTATCCAAATGTTCTATCCTTGGCTGTTGTTCCGGTAGGTTTAACCAAATTTAGAGAAGGTCTTTTTGAATTAGATACTTTTAATTATTCTACATCTAGGGATGTTTTAAGGCAAATTACAAACTGGCAGAAGAAATTACTGCCGGTTCTTGGAACAAGATTTGTTTTTCCGGCTGATGAATTTTATATGCTTGCAGATATTCCTGTTCCATCGGTTGATGATTATGAGGGTTTTCCCCAACTAGAAAATGGTGTGGGTTTAGTTAGATTATTTCTTGAGGAATTTTATGAATATGAAAACGCCATTCCAGAATTTATTAGTAAAAAAAGAAGCATTTCTATTGCCTATGGTTTATCCCCCTCAAAAATACTTTCTAAACTAGTTGATAGGCTAAACCAAGTCAAGAATTTAACGGTGTATGGTTATCCTATCCCTCATAGATTTTGGGGTGAAAAAGTTACTGTAACAGGTTTATTAACTGGCAGTGATTTAATTGCAGAATTAAAAGGGAAAAAATTAGGGGATACTTTATATATTTCTGAAGCAATGGTACGTAAAGAGGGGGGACTGTTTTTAGATAATATGACTGTAGAGGAAGTTGCTTCTTTATTAAATGTTAAAATAGATGTTACCTTGGGAATAAAGGATTTATTAAAGAAAATTTTTAAGGAGGATATGGAATGTTTAAACCCATAGTAGCTATTGTAGGGAGGCCGAATGTAGGAAAATCATCTTTATTTAATCGACTTACTGAGTCTCGTATAGCTATAGTTGAGGATACCCCAGGGGTTACAAGAGATAGACTTTATGGAGATTGCGAATGGCTTAATAGGGAATTTCTTGTTGTTGATACAGGAGGAATTGAAGTTGGAAAAGAAGATATTATTCATCGTCAAATTAGGAGACAGGCGGAGATTGCCATAGAGGAAGCTGATTTAATTATTTTTATGGTTGACGGGAAAGAAGGCTTAACTGCCTCAGATGAAGAAATAGCGGAAATATTGAGACGAAGTAATAAACCTGTACTGTTAGTAGTTAACAAAATTGATAATGTCAACCAGAAGGATAATATATATGAGTTTTATCAACTTGGTCTTGGAGAACCAATGTGGATATCTGCAAATCACGGAATAAATATTGGAGATTTATTGGATAGAATCTTAGAAGAATTGGGAGAACCAGAAGTAGAAGAATATGATGAGGACATAATCAAAATAGCTTTTATTGGTAGGCCAAATGTGGGCAAATCATCTTTAGTTAACGCTCTTTTAGGAGAGGAAAGGGTAATAGTAACTAATATTCCCGGTACAACCAGGGATGCAATCGATACACGTTTTAAAAAGGGAGAAAAGGAATATGTGCTCATAGACACAGCAGGGATGAGAAAAAAATCAAAAATAGAATTGTCTTCGATTGAAAGATATAGTGTGCTAAGGTCTTTGAGAGCTATTGACAGATCGGACGTATGTTTGCTTATTTTAGATGCTGTAGAGGGAGTTACTGAACAGGATAAAAAAATTGCCGGATATGCTCATGAAGCAGGAAAGGCAATAGCAATAATTGTTAATAAATGGGATTTGGTAGAAAAGGACAGTGGCACTGCTGATAAATTTAAGAAACTTATTAAAGAAGAGCTTTCTTTTATGGATTATGCAGATGTTATTTTTGTATCTGCTCTAACCAAAAAAAGAGTTAACCGCATTATTGATCTAGTAGACCAATCTTATCAGGCGTACACAAAAAGAATCTCAACGAGCATGATTAATGAAGTGGTAACCGAGGCTATTTCTCTCCATCAGCCCCCTTCAGTACGAGGAGTTCGTTTAAAAGTTTATTATGTTACCCAAACAGGAATAAAACCACCAACATTCACTATTTTTGTTAATAAACCTGAAATAATGCATTTTTCTTTTTTAAGATATTTAGAAAACGAACTTAGAAATGCTTTTGACTTTACGGGTACACCACTTAAATTTAACATCAGAAAAAAATAAATTAGATAATTACAAAAGAAGGATGTGATTTGTAAATGAAAAGAATAGGGGTAGTCGGTGCTGGTAGTTGGGGTACGGCTTTAGCAGTTCAAGCATGTAGACAAAATAAAAATGTAATTATGTGGAGTAGAACAAAGGATAATGCAGATTTGTTAAATTATGATAAAGAAAACAAGAAATACCTTCCCGGCGTTATGTTCCCGGAAAACTTAATTGTAAGTTCTGATCTTGAGCAAGTAATAAGTAGCTCAGATATAATTTTAATTGTTGTACCTTCTCATGCTGTTCGAAAAATAATAAGAGAAATTAAACCTTACATAGACAAAGAGAAAATTATAGTTAGCGCAGCAAAGGGAATTGAAAATGATACTCTTCTAAG
The DNA here is from genome assembly GCA_012840065.1 of Clostridia bacterium. Lineage (GTDB taxonomy): Bacteria > Bacillota > DUMD01 > DUMD01 > DUMD01 > DUMD01. The sequence goes on along the minus strand of DUMD01000114.1, from coordinate 2,548 downwards.
AATGTCAGAAGTAATAAAAGAAGAATTAGGAGCTGAATATTACCAAAAGGTAGCAGTTTTATCAGGACCGAATCATGCAGAGGAGGTTGGCTTAGGAATTCCTTCTGCTACTGTAATAGGATCTGAAAATGAAGAAGTTGCAACACTTCTTCAAGATGTTTTTATGGCTCCCAACTTCAGAGTATATACTTCTCAAGATGTTGTTGGTGTTGAATTAGGAGGGGCTTTGAAAAATATTATTGCCATTGGGGCTGGTATTTCTGATGGTTTAGGCTTTGGTGATAATACTAAATCAGCACTTTTGACAAGAGGCCTAGTTGAAATTGCAAAACTTGGAATATGTATGGGGGCAGATCCTCTGACTTTTGCTGGTTTATCAGGCTTAGGAGATTTGATTGCTACTTGTACAAGTAAACATAGTAGAAACAGAAAACTTGGCACGGAAATCGCCCAAGGTAGAAAGCTTGATGACGTACTTGAGAATATGGGAATGGTTGTGGAAGGGGTAAAAACTACTAGAGCAGCTAGAGAATTAAGTTTAAAATATGAGGTTGAAATGCCAATTACTGAACAAATTTATTCAGTTTTGTTTTTTAACAAGTCCCCAGAAGAAGCATTGATGAATTTAATGACTAGGGGACCTAAAAAGGAATTGATGGAAATAGAGTTTTTAAGGAATAAATATATAAAAAAATGATGGGAAAACCCATCATTTTTTTATTTACTAGATCATATTTAAATAAAAAAACCATTTTATAGGTTAAAGGGTTATATTCTAAAATTTGGTCATATTATAGGCCTGTACTCATATATATATATTGTTAAGATGTGGTTTACCTGTGTGGAATTAGATGATATAGCAAAAAGTTTTGGGATATGGGGAGGGATGTTAAAATAATAAATATTTAAGGTAAGGGGGTTGAATTTAAAATATATGAATAAAGGAGGGGAAAGGAGAATGGAGAGATTTGATATATTTAAAGATATTGCCGAACGCACTAATGGAAATATATACATAGGTGTAGTTGGACCAGTTAGAAGCGGCAAATCAACATTTATTAAAAAATTTATGGAAATCATGGTTATTCCGCATATTAAAAATTCTTATGACCGGGAAAGAGCAAAAGATGAATTACCTCAAAGCGGAGCCGGGCGAACAGTTATGACAACCGAACCCAAATTTATACCTAATGAAGCCATAGACATAAAGATAAAGGATAATATAAGTTTTAAAACAAGAATTGTTGATTGCGTTGGTTACACTGTTGAGGGAGCATTAGGATATGATGAGGAAGATGGCCCCAGAATGGTACAAACTCCTTGGTATGATTATCCTATTCCATTTCAGGAAGCAGCAGAATTAGGAACCAAAAAGGTTATTTCTGATCATTCAACTATTGGTTTAGTTATTACAACAGATGGTTCAATTACGGAAATTCCTAGAAATAATTATATTTCAGCAGAAGAAAGAATTATTGCTGAATTAAAAGAGTTAAAAAAACCATTTGCTGTTGTGCTGAATTCAACTAATCCTGAGTCTAAATCAACAAATGAACTTGCCTTAGAGTTAAGAAAAAAATATGATGTTCCTGTTATACCTGCTAATTGTAGTGAACTTTCTCAGGAAGATATTTTTGCTATTTTAGAAGAGGTTCTTTACGAATTCCCTGTGAGAGAAATTAATTTTAACTTACCACGCTGGGTTGATGAGCTTCCTACTGACCATTGGTTACGGCAGGAGTATACAGAAGCTATTGGCAAAGCAATAAGCGATGTCCATCGTTTACGGGATATAAATGTAGCAATGGAGTTACTCAAAGATTGTAGTAGAATTGATTCAATAAAATTAAATAACATGGATTTAGGAAATGGAATTGCTACTATAGGTATTTCAGTTAGCGATGATGTTTATTTTGAAGTTTTAAGTGAAATAGCTGGCATCAAAGTTGAAGGAAAACATGCTTTGATAGGAATAATTACAGAAATGGCTTTAGCCAAAAGAGAATATGATAAAATTGCAGATGCTTTAGAAAAAGTTTACTCAACAGGTTACGGAATAGTAGCGCCAAAATTTGATGAACTGAAACTGGAAGAACCAGAGATTATCAGGCAAGGAAACAAATTTGGTGTAAAATTAAAAGCCAGTGCCCCCTCGATTCATATGATTAAGGCTGACATTGTTACTGAAGTATCTCCTATTGTAGGTTCAGAAAGACAGAGTGAAGAGTTGATGCGCCATTTATTAGAAAGATTTGAAGAAGATCCGACGAAAATTTGGGAACTTGAGTTTTTTGGCCGATCTTTCCACGATATTTTAAGAGAGGGTATTCAAACAAAGCTTTCCAGAATGCCTGAAACATCACAGCAAAAACTTAGGGAGACATTACAAAGAATTGTCAATGAAGGCAGCGGTGGTTTGATTTGTATAATCCTGTAGAATTAATAGTTAGGGAAGAATTTTTTAGATTGATTTGTACATGGATATATGATAATATTACTAAAATAAGTATATATTTATCTCTTCTTATCAAGAGAGGCGGAGGGACTG
>DUMD01000113.1 GCA_012840065.1 Clostridia bacterium | reverse complement strand
GCTCATTTCATAAGGAAACGAGCATAGTTACAGCAAAACCAACCAAAATACCCAAATAACCAAAAATTTTATGGTAGCGGTTGCAGGAAGGAAGAAGCTCATCTCCCACAATATAAAGCATGGCCCCTCCGGCAAAGGCCAGGGAAAAACTGATAAAATACTCGGAAATTCCATAAAGAATTGTCCCCAAATAGGTTCCCAGAGGAGTAACGTAGCCGGCCAAGGAAGTAACCAAAACTATCCCCCCAACCGACATCCCTCCCAGCCGCAGGGGAAGGGCTGTTGCCATTCCTTCCGGCACATTATGAAAGGCTATAGCAAGAGCGATTACCGTTCCCAGACTTTCTGCAGCAAAATATCCAGCGCCAATGGCCAATCCCTCGGGGAAATTATGGAGGGCAATCCCTGCGGCAATAAAAATGCCGATTTTTTTCCACCTTTCCGGTGAATACCTCCCCTCATCCCCATTAGTGCCATGATGGGGAATTATCTTATCCAACAGCCAGAGAATGAAAAGGCCTAAAGCCACCCCCAATCCGGTCCTTCCCGCCCCTCCCAAGAAAAGGGCGGAAGGAATCAGATCAAAACCGGTAACAGCCACCATTACCCCGGCTGCAAAACCAAGAAAAATTGCCACCAAAAAGGGTTGGGGCTTCCTAATAAAACAGGCGATCAGCCCTCCCAGCCCGGTGGCCAGCCCGGCCAAAGTACTTACCAGGAAAAGTTCCGGCATCGATCCACCTCCCAGTTCTGCCTTAATTCCTTTCAGATTATATGTACTTTCCCCTAAAAAAAGAACGGACAATGCCCCTTAAGTAAAAAACAGCTCCCTACTTCAAAAAGAAGTTAAGAGCCGTTTATCCCCATTCTCTTTTTTATATTTTTACAATTCAATAATTAAAATGACATAAGGCTAAAAACATCATAAGAAGCTAAAGCAGTCCGTCCCTTTAGGAAGGACAATTCGATCAAAAAGCTAATCCCGGCTACTTCTCCCCCTAATTGCTCAACTAATTTTACAGCGGCAGCCATGGTTCCGCCGGTTGCCAACAGGTCGTCCACCAAAAGCACCCGCTGTCCCGGTTTAATGGCATCCCGATGCAGCTCCAGGGTATTGCTGCCGTATTCCAAATCATAGCTGGCTGAAATAACGTCCGCAGGCAATTTACCCGGTTTACGCATGGGTACAAAACCGACACCCAGCAGATAAGCTAAAGGAGCACCAACCATAAAACCCCTTGCTTCAATTCCCACAATAACATCAATCTTAGCATTCCTATACTTATCAGCCAAAGAGTCAATAGCATACTTAAAAGCTTCAGCGTCTTGAAACAAGGGAGTAATGTCTTTAAAAATTATTCCCGGCTGGGGAAAATCAGGAATATCGCGTATTTTTGACTTAAGATCCATCCTTTTTCCTCCTTAATTTCACTTAAACAAAATTTCTTGGCCTCAATTAAAGAAAAGTTACCCTGCTAATATTCGGCGTTAATCCACATTTTCCTGCCCACAAACCAAAATTCAATTACAATATCCCACAACCACCCGGGGCAGCCTAGCTAAATCCAGAACCACTTCCACCCGGGAAAAGATTCCCGACTGCCTCAATAATTCCGGAACACTTTCCCCCTGATCCGAACCGATCTCTAGCATAATTATGCCCCCTTCATCTAAGAAGGATGCAGCCTCTTTCACAATTCGCCGATAAAAATCCAAACCGTCCTCTCCCCCATCCAGGGCCAATTTAGGTTCGTAAAGCCTTACTTCCCGCTGGAGAGTTTGGATGGTCTTAGTCGGGATATAGGGAGGATTGGCCAAAATCAGATCAAATTTGTGTCCCGCCATTTTCTCCCGCAGGGGCTGGAAAAGGTCCCCCGCCAAAAAAGATACCCTTTCCTGAACTCCGTGGCGGAAAGCGTTTTGCTCAGCTACTCTTAAAGCTTTAAGGGAAATATCCGTACCTATTCCGGTCAAGGAGGGAAGGTAGTGGAGGAGAGAGATCAATATAGCTCCGCTTCCCGTACACAGTTCAAGAACAGGATAGTCTTTCCCTTTTTTATCCTTTAATAGCTCTAAAGCCAGCTCAACCAAAAGTTCACTTTCCGGCCGGGGAATCAAAACATCCTGGTTGACCAGAAAGGAGAGGGACATAAATTCCTGCCTGCCGGTCAAATACTGGCTGGGCCAGCCCTCCAGCCGGGCAAATAATTTTTGCTGGTAGAGTTCAAAATCTTCCGCAGACATAAAATCAGTTAAGCGGGCATAAAAAGCCGCCCGTTCCAAATTGAGCACAGCACGCAGCAAAACTTCTGCTTCCAACTGGGGTAATTCCAACCCCTTTTCCGCCAGCATTTTCGTTCCCCAAGCCCAGGCTTCTTGAATTTTTTTCCCTTCCGACATTATTCCACCTGCTTAAGCTGCTCAGCTTGGTCAGTGGTAATTAAAGTTTCAATTATTTCATCAAGATCCCCATCCAAAATTGCATCTAACTTATAAAGGGTCAAACCGATCCGGTGGTCAGTTACCCTTCCCTGGGGGAAATTATAGGTTCTGATCCGTTCACTTCTATCCCCTGTTCCTATCTGGGACTTCCGGCTTTCCGCTATTTCTGCCCGCTGTTTTTCCTGCATTTGATTTAAAAGCCGGGCCCTTAAGATTTTAATCGCCTTTTCTTTATTTTTTAACTGGGACTTTTCATCCTGACAAGTTACCACCATTCCGGTAGGCAGGTGGGTTACCCTTACTGCCGAGTCCGTAGTATTAACGCTCTGTCCTCCGGGACCGGAAGAACGAAAAACATCGATTTGCAAGTCGTTGGGATTGATTTCCACATCCACTTCTTCCGCTTCCGGCAGTACGGCCACAGTAGAGGTAGAAGTATGGATCCGTCCTCCCGACTCCGTAGTAGGGATCCTCTGTACCCGGTGAACACCACTTTCATATTTAAGCCTGCTGTAGGCACCCTTACCCTCAACCAGGAAAATAATTTCTTTAAAGCCGCCGATATCAGTTGGGCTGGCACTCATAACCTCAACCTTCCAACGCATCCGCTCCGCGTAGCGGGAATACATTCTATATAAATCACCGGCAAAGAGGGCAGCCTCCTCGCCCCCAGTTCCGGCCCGGATTTCAAAGATAACATTTTTTTCATCATTCGGGTCCTTAGGCAACAAAAGAATTTTTAACCTGGTTTCTAGGCTTTCTTTCTCTTCTTTCAATCTATCCAGTTCTTCCCGGACCAGCTCCTCCATCTCTTTATCCAGATCATCCTCCAGCATAGCCTTGCTGTCGGCGATTTCCTGCAAAACAGTCTTATATTGCTGATAGGCCTGCACAATTTCGGTTAAATCCGCGTGGGCTTTAGCATATTTGCGGTAAGCAGCCGGATCGCTGATAACATTCTGGTCGCTTAATTTCTCGCTAAGCTCGTTATATTTATCTTCCAAAGCCTGAAGTTTTTCTAACATTTCCTCTACACCTCCTTGGCCGTAATCCGGGGAATAAGGGCTCCCTTTAAAGCAGTTATAGCTACCTCCAACTGGGCGTCATCCGGCTCCCTGGTAGTTAGAGCCTGCAGCCATAAACCAGGCAGGGTAAAAAGCTTAACCAATTTATTATTGCTCCGGCCCGCTATTTTTATTACTTCATAGGCCAACCCTGCCACCAAAGGCAGGAGAATAATCCGCATTAAAATCCTAAATAAAACATCACGGGAACGCAGCAAGGAAAAAACTAAAATACTGACCAGCATGACAATCAAAAGGAAACTGGTTCCGCAGCGGGGATGTCTGGTAGTATATTTCCGGACATTTTCTACGCTCAAATCCTCCCCGGCCTCATAGGCACTGATCACCTTATGTTCCGCCCCGTGGTAAGCAAACATCCGCTGAAAATCCTTTAACCTGGAAATAATAAAAATATAGATTAAAAATACCGCCAGCCTCACCAAGCCTTCCAAGAAATTCAACAGAAAAATAGGCATTATTTCCTGGCTGGGCAAGAGGCGGACCGCCACAGTAGGAACAATTACAAAGAGCAGAACAGCAAAGCCAAAAGCCATAAGAATGGCTAAAACAATCTCTTTAGGGGATAACTCTTCCTCCTCCGTCTCCGCAAATTGGTTAGCCGAATAAGTAATAGCAGACATTCCCAAAACCAGGGAATCAACAAAAGCAGCAATCCCTCGAATAATGGGTAATTTCAGAACCGGAAAGCGGCTGTAAATCGAACTCAGTCTTTTTTTTTGACTGACAATACTTCCATCGGCTTTCCGAACCGCAATACAGTACTCCTGCGGACCCCTCATCATTACCCCTTCCAAAACAGCCATGCCTCCATATTGAAACCTTTCTTCCGACATGGTTTTTCACCTCACAAGTAAGAAATCGGCTTAGATTTTTCAGCAAAGCCGATTCTTCCCAAATTGAGTTAAAAGAAGTTGTCTGTTAACCCTTAATCCTAAAAGAAGCAGAGTGGGCTACTCTGCTTCCTCAAACCTTTCTTAGCTAAAATTTTCCTTAAGATACCAACTTTTATAGACCATATTTTTTCTTAAATCTATCTACCCGACCGCCGGTATCAACAATTTTTTGTTTACCGGTGAAAAGGGGATGGCATTTAGAACAAATTTCTACTCTTAGATTTTCTTTAGTAGAACCGGTTTCAATCACTTCACCACAAGCACAGGTAATAGTTGTTTTGTAATATTTAGGATGAATTCCTTCTTTCATCGTCTTCACCTCTTTCTCAACATTTTAAATAAAAGCTTAATGCTCATTAATCGTATTCACTAACTTTTTTATTATAGCACGAGAGCTTTCTTTTGGCAAGAAAATCAACTTTACTTATTTTTTGGCCTGCTGTAGTTACCAATCCGAAGCTGAGGAAATTCTTCTTTTAAAATTTCAATCAACAAAGGAATTCCCAACAACTCTCCTTCCTGGGGTAAAATCTTCTCCTGGAGAAAATCCGGATCAATATTTAAATTCCTCAGCTGAATCATTTCAATCTCAGTTCTGGCCAAAAAATCAACTAAAGCTTCCACTTCTTCCTCCCGATCGGTTACCCCAGGATAAACCAGTAAATTTAAAGAACGGTAAACCCCAAACTGGCCGGCAATTTTTAGAGAAGTTTCCACCTCTTCTAATTGGTACCGCCCCTGGTGGTAGCGGTTATATTGTTCAGGCCGGGCGCTAAAAAGGCTAACCCTCATACTGTCTAAACCCGCTTCGCAGATGGTTTTAATGGCAACAGCATCTCCCGCATTGGTATTAATATTAATTGTTCCTGCCTTAGTTTTACTGCGAATTTCCCCGATAACCTCCTTCAAAAGAGGGTACTGGAGGCTGGGTTCCCCTTCACAGCCCTGACCAAAACTGATAATTGCCTCTTCGGCCAATTCTAAATGAGGTAGAGCCAACTCCACAATTTCCCTTTTTTCAGGCACAAAACGGATTCGTTCCTGGGGAGAGGGACAGCATTCGGCGGGCTGCTGGGAAATACAGCCCAAGCACCGAGCGTTACAAGCAGGAGATACGGGAATGCCCGCCTCCCAACGGCGGTAAAAAAGGTTCTGGGCGGTAAAACAGCTGTATTCCAAAGCACAATGACCTAATTGTTTAACCAGCCGGTTGTGGGGAAATTCCTGCTTAAAGCGGTCCACCAGGCAGGGGAGCTCCTCACCGTTAAAATACTTGGGATTCCAGTGATGATCTTCGTCTGTTTTTTGCGCCGCCACATAAATTTGGTCCCCCAGAATCCCTACGGCCGCATAACCATAAAGGGGGAGCCGGGGTGCCCCCTTTCTTCTCACAAAAGCAGGTAAGGCGGTTCTGGTATAGCCCTGGGGAAGGAGGGCCCCTACAGCCACCAGTTCCCGACCCAGGTCTTGGGTATAGGGAACTATTTCCTGCCTTTCTTCATCAAGCCCCAGGGGAACCCGGCCGGGAAGCATAACCAAAGAAGCCCCCTCCGGCAGGGGAATTAATTCTTCCTTTTCCAAAGGCGTAATTACTTCCCCCATTCTTCCCAGCAATACCAATTGGGGCTGATCATAGATTGTCCCGTCCTCTGTGGCATATAAAGTTTTAAATTCCTCTTTCACAAATTTCACCTGCCCAGCATTATTTTCGTCCTCTTAGTTCTTCCTATTTTAACACAGCCGCTTATCTTTTTGAAGGAATTGAACCGGTCTGGGGGAAAATAATATAGGTTGACATTAGCCAAAAAAGGAGGATAAGAAAGGATGAAAGCCGGCAAAACACTGCTCTACTGGGTATCTGCTACAGTAATCATCGCTTCCCTATCACTGGGAATTTATTTTAACCGTTACAGGAGCCATCCCTATACCGAATCCCAATATGTCATGGACACCTATGTAACCCTCAAAATTTACGGAAAAAATCCTAAACAGGTAAAAAAAGCAGCCCAGGCTGCTTTCAAGGAATTGCATAGATTAGAGGAACTTTTTAACCGCTTTGGTTCGGAAGAAAGCAATGTGGTCAGAATTAATCAGGAAGCAGGAAAAAATCCGGTCCAGGTTTCTCCGGAAGTTTGGGAGATAATCCAAACTTCTCTTCAATACGGAGAAATGACCTCCGGGGCCTTTGACCCCACCGTCGGCCCCCTAATTGATTTATGGGGAATAACAACGGAAAATCCCCGGCTTCCCCAGGAAGAGGAAGTAAAAAACATTCTGCCCCTGGTCAATTATAAGCTGGTAGAAACCGATGAAGCCAAGAGGACTGTTATGCTCAAACAAGAGGGCATGGTTATGGATTTAGGCGGTTCAGCCAAAGGCTATGCCCTTGACGCAGTTCTTAAAATCCTTAAAGAACACGGAATTGAACATGCCCTGGTAGATACGGTCAGTTCCACGGCAGCCCTAAACAGCCGGCCCGACGGTAACCCCTGGAAAATCGCCGTCCAACCCCCCCGGGCCCTGGAAGGAGAAGCCTACCTGGCCATCCTACCAGTAGAAAATCAGTTTATCAGCACCTCCGGAGATTACCAGCGTTTTTTTGAAGAGAACGGAATACGCTACCACCACATTCTGGACCCTAAAAGCGGTTATCCCGCCCGAGGCGTGTTTAGCACCACCATTATTACTTCCAGAAGCGGTTTAGAAGCAGACATCCTCTCTACCGCCGTCTTTGTCCTGGGAGTAGATAAGGGAATGGAGTTAATTGAATCCCTGCCGGGAGTCGAAGGAATGATCGTGGATTCCAATTTAAAAATCCATACTTCTTCCGGCTTTCAAGCGGAAAAATTACAGAGCTATCACTAGTTTTCAGTTGAAAAAATAATAAATTCCAATGGGCGGCTACCTAAATAGGCGTATAAACCGGTTAACCGCGAAAAGGGGAATTAAAAAGAGGATTAATGGAAGGTTCCTTCTTTTTGCAATAAGAATAAAAATTCCCGATTGGTTTGGGTTTCCTTCAATTTAGCCATAAGGCTCTCCGGGATCTCCCCACAGCTCATCAACCTGCGCAGGAGCCAGACGGCTTCCAATTCTTCCGGATGCAGGAGGAGTTCTTCCTTGCGGGTCCCGGACTTCCAAACATTGAGGGCAGGGAAAATCCGTTTTTCAGCCAGTTTCCGTTCCAAATGAAGCTCCATATTCCCTGTTCCTTTAAATTCTTCAAAAATTACATCGTCCATTCTGCTGCCGGTTTCAATCAAAGCCGTAGCCACAATGGTTAAACTTCCGCCCTCTTCCACATTCCGGGCGGCGCCGAAAAACCTTTTCGGTTTATGGAGGGCATTGGGATCAACCCCTCCGGACAGGGTTTTGCCGCTGGAGGGAACAACCAAATTATAAGCCCTGGCCAGGCGGGTAATACTGTCCAGCAGAATAACCACGTCCTTCTTGTGTTCAACCAGCCGTTTAGCCCTTTCTAAAACCAGTTCGGCAATTTTAATATGGTTTTCCGGAGGTTCATCAAAGGTTGAACTGACCACTTCCCCCTTGACCGACCGCTGCATATCCGTTACTTCTTCAGGTCTTTCATCAATCAGGAGAACAATCAAATGAATTTCCGGATGATTACAAGTAATGCTGTTAGCAATCTTTTTCAGCAAAGTGGTTTTCCCGGCCTTGGGAGGAGAAACAATCAAACCCCGCTGGCCCCGGCCCAGGGGAGCAAACATATCAATCAGACGGGTTGAAATATCTTGAGGGTCATTTTCGAGGATTATTCTTTCCTGGGGATAAATTGGAGTTAAATCATCAAAGTGAAGGCGTTCCGACAACTGTTCCGGATCTTCATCGTTTACGGCCTCCACCCTTAATAAGGCGAAATACCGTTCCCCTTCCTTAGGAGGCCGAACCTGACCAGCCACAAAATCACCGGTTCTTAAATTAAAACGCCTGATCTGAGAAGGGGAAATATAAATATCTTCTCCGCTCTGACTATAATTATAAGTTCTTAAAAAACCATAACCATCAGCCAGGATCTCCAATACTCCCTGGGAAAAAATCAATCCATTCTGCTCGGTCTGGGCTTCCAAGAGTTTGAAAATCAGCTCCTTCTTCTTCAGTTTTTTGGCACCGGTAATGTTGTATTCCTTGGCTAAAGCAACCAGTTCAGTAATATTCATCGCTTCCAATTCAGCAATGTTTAACAAATTTATCCCTCTCTTTACATTTGTTTTTTACAGTTTACCCCTTTTAGGTCTATTTCTTTACCGGTAAGACAAACAAGACCTTCACCTAGAAAATTAACCGGGTGAAGGCCTCGCTTTAAGACAACCGAGGAGGATTCTCGCGTAACCACCAATATTATACCCACATTCTTAGGAATATTATACCATACCCTAAGATCAGGGTCAACCTAGATTTGACAATTCCCTCTAACGCAGGGTATAATGGGGTTTTTTGCTTAAGTTATGAATAGCTTCGATAAAACGGACAGTTCCGGTTTTAGCCCGCATAACTACTGAATAAGTGTGAACCTGCTGGCCGTAATAACGGACTCCTTTCAGGAAATCCCCATCGGTAATTCCTGTAGCCGCAAAAATAACGTCGTCACTTTTGACCAGGTCATCCATGGTTAAAATTTTATTGCAGTCCTCTATCCCCATTTTCCGGCAGCGTTCCACTTCTTCTTCAGTTTCAGGAGCTAAACGGGCCTGCATTTCCCCGCCCAGACATTTTAAAGCTGCAGCAGCCAATACCCCTTCGGGAGCACCACCAATGCCCATCAGGACGTCCGGCCCCCCCTGGGCAATGGCCGTTGCCACTGCCGGAGCCACATCACCGTCACTGATTAGCTTCAACCTGGCTCCTGCTTCTTTAACTTGTCTGATCAGCTCCTTATGTCTGTCCCTTTCCAGGATAACCACAACCAAATCCCGGATATCTTTATTCAAAGCATCGGCTATAGCGGCCAGATTATCCTTGACCGGAGCATCCAGGTTTATTCTTCCTGCTGCCCGGGGACCTACGGCAATTTTATCCATATACATATCAGGAGCATGGAGCAAACAGCCCCTGGGTGCAATAGCCACAACCGAGATGGAGTTAGGCAAACCTTTAGCTACCAAATTAGTACCTTCCAAAGGATCAACAGCCACATCAACTTCCGGCGGGACTTTCAGCCCCAACCTTTCGCCAATGTAGAGCATCGGTGCTTCGTCCATTTCTCCTTCCCCGATTACCACCGTGCCGTCAATACTTATCGTATCAAAAACGGCTCTCATAGCATCAACCGCTGCCTTATCAGCAGCCTCTTTATCTCCCCTGCCCATCCAGCGACCTGCAGCCATTGCTGCTGCTTCTGTTACTCTAACAAATTCTAAAGCCAGTTCTCTCTCCATCATTGTTATCTCCTCCCCCTCTTGGACAGTTCAACTCTCCTTAAACTTGGCCCAATCGGCCTTAAACCTTTTTATTCCCACCTCGGTCAAAGGATGATCGAACATTTGCCTAAAAACCTTATAGGGTATAGTAGCAATATCTGCACCTGCAAGAGCAGCATCAACAACATGCTGAGGATGCCTGATGCTGGCAGCAATAATTCTGGTTGGTAATTGATAATGATCAAAAATGGAAGCAATCTGGGCCACTAAATCTATCCCGTTTCGGCCAATATCATCCAACCTGCCCACAAAGGGGCTGACAAAGGTTGCCCCCGCCCTGGCTGCCAGCAGAGCCTGGTTAACACTGAAAACCAGGGTTAAATTGGTCTTTATTCCTTCACCGCTTAGAATGGTACAGGCCTTGATGCCGTCAGGAGTTAAAGGCAGTTTAATTGTTACCTGCTCTCCCCAGGTCCTTATCTCCTCTGCCTCCTTAACCATCTCCCTCCAACTTTCTCCCATTACCTCAGCACTGACGGAACCGGTTTTAGGCACCAAACTGCAAATCTCCCTAATTAAATCTTTAAAACTTCCCCCCTGCTGGGATACCAGACTGGGATTAGTGGTTACTCCAGTAATTACCCCCAGATCTACTGCTTTTTTTATCTCTTCCAAATTAGCAGAATCCAGATATAGTTCCAAACTATCCCTCCTTATTAGGCCTTATTGCTGCTGCCGAAAAGACGGATCTTTTGCTGAACTACTTCCTGCAATGCATCTCTGGCAGGACCAAGGATCTTTCTTGGGTCAATTTCCTTCGGCTTTTCTGCCAAAACCTCCCTCATTTTGTAAACAAAAGCTTCCCGCAAATTAGTATCAATATTAACTTTCCTTACCCCCAGTTGGATGGCCTTTCTAATATCCTCATCCGGTACCCCGGAAGAACCGTGCAAAACAATAGGAACGTTAACTAATTCCCTAATTTTTTTCAGCCGTTCAAAATCCAGCTCCGGTTTACCCTTATACTGACCATGGGCCGTACCGATAGCCACCGCTAAAGCATCAACCTCTGTATCTTGGACAAAACGGAGAGCTTCCTGGGGATCAGTCATGGCTGCTTCTCGTTCACTAACGGATACATTATCCTCT
>DUMD01000112.1 GCA_012840065.1 Clostridia bacterium | reverse complement strand
TGAGCATGAGGGCATTCTTTTAGGGCTAAAAATTCTTGAGAAAATGGTTGATTTGGTTCGAGAAGGCAAGAAAGTTGAAAATAGTGGTATAGAAGAAATGATTGAGTTTTTCCGGCTGTTTGCCGACAAATGTCACCACGGAAAAGAGGAAGATCTTATGTTTCCCGCCATGGAAAAAGCCGGTATACCAAAAGAGGGAGGACCTATTGGTCAGATGCTTTTTGAACATAAGGAAGGCAGAAAACACATAACTGAAATGGCTGTTTCTATTGAAGGCGGAACTTTGAAGAGGGATAAATTTATCCAAGCTGCTGAAAACTACATCACTTTACTGAGAGCACATATTGATAAGGAAAATAAAGTTTTGTTCCCTATGGGAGATCAGCTAATTTCTGGTGACCAACAGAAACTATTGTTAGAACAATTTGAAAAGTTTGAAGAAGAAGTAATGGGAAGAGGAACCCATGAAAAATTCCATAGTCTTCTTCATGATTTTGAAGTTAGATATCTAAAGTAAAAGAGATTATCTTTTAATTAGCAAGATTTATGTAGTTACTGTTAAAATAAGGAGGTTTTAAAACAATGAAAAAATACAGATGTGTTCCTTGCGGATATATTTACGATCCCGAAGTCGGCGATCCCGAAAGAGAAATTGCCCCGGGCACTCCCTTTGAGGATTTACCTGATGATTGGACATGTCCTATGTGTTTTGTAGGGAAAGATGATTTTGAACCAATAGAAGATTAATTATTCTATTTTGGTGTATTTGCTATTAAAAAACGAAAATGCACGGTCATAGACTGACCGTCATACATAAAAAATGGCTATCCTACCACCCATGAGGATAGCCATTTTTTATGTATGGAATTGTTTAACTAAAGACTTTTTACATAATCGCCTATTTTTTTGTCCATGTTTTGGATGTGATTTGTAAGCCAGTCTATTACTATTTTATTGGCATTAATTATAACTAGAATATTACCTCCGGTTTCATTATAATCTTTTTTTAATTTGGCAAGATCGTTGATAAAACTTGCATGTGCTCTTTTTTGGGCATCAAGCTCAGGGTAGCGGATTTCTTCCATATAAGCTTCTTCATCTTTAAAATGTTTCTTTGTATATTCATCTAAGAAATCGATCATTGTATTGATGTAATCCTGTGCCCTCCGTTCTTTTCCGGCTTCAAACAGTTCATTGGCCTTTTCAAACCATATTTTGTGTTGAGCGTCAATATGTTCAACACCAACCGACAGGTTAGGAGTCCATACTATTGGCATATATAAATCCTCCTTTTAGATTGTTTTATTATATAAAATTTTATAGTTTTTTCTCCACAATTTCAAGAGATTTCCAGAAAAATGGCGTATTATGTCGGTATGGTGAGATAATAGAGATGTGACAAAAATATACAATTTAAGGCAACCGCCAAATTTAGAAGAACTTTTTTTAACTGGCGTATTTTTTAAAAAAATTATTGACATATGTCATAAATAGATTATAATATAAGTAGCATATGCCAATAACTATTGGGAGGTGAAGGGTATGCCAGGAAGATGTGGAACAGGATCTTTGGGTGCTGGTCCAATGGCCGGAAGAGATTTTGGATTTTGTGCTGGTGTCAGTCCATTTAGGCACGGCGCCGGTTTTGGTTTCGGGTTAGGTTTGGGATGGAGATGCGGTTTTGGCAGAAGCTTTTTATTTGATGAGATGGTACCGGAAAGGCAAAAAAAATTGCTTCAAAGCCAAAAAGAATGGCTCCAAATTTACAAAGCTGGATTAGAAAAGTGCTTGGAAGCCATTGATAAACAATTAGAAGATTTATAAGAAGCATTAGATATAACCGGAGGATACTCCGGCTATATCTGTTTTAAAAGAAATTATACCAAGACGATTGATCATATTCCAGGAATCGGGCTGCGAATTTGCTATTTTAAAAATTTAGAGTAATTTTTTTAATTTCGACTGATTTTTCGTTTTACAGTACTTAGAATAGAGTCAAAGTGGCAATATTTTTGTAAAATAGGAGAGATTACTATTCTTGGTTTGCAATCTTTGAATATCGAAAGTAAGGGCAAATAAAGAATTTAGATGTTGGTAGAGTGGAGGAGAGTTGATTTTATTGAGTATTAGAAAGGTTAATATAAAAATATTGTTAATCTGTATAGTTATTACATTTTTATTTCTTATGTTAGTTTCTTGTGCAAAAGCAACCATTGCAGAGCTGACAGACAATGAGGTTGTCGATTTGTATAAAAAAGCAAAAGAAGCGTATGGTTGGTTTGATTTGACAACAATTCCCCATGATCCTGAAAAATATATCGAAATCGACGGGGTAAAATACTTCGAGGTTATTCAACCGGGCATTACTTCCAAAAGAGCGCTTGCCGATTATCTTAACGAGTTTTTTACAGAGGAGATAACAGAAGGTTTGATGACTGTTTCATCCAATCGTTATGTTGAGCAGGAGGGAAAACTGTATGTTTTGCCGGCGGACAGGGGGACTGACATTTTCAAAGGTGCGGAATCCTATGAGGTATTCAGAGTGTCGGATAGGGAAATAAAGCTTACGGTTACAGTGGAAATATATGATGATCCTGAGCAAAGAAATGTAAGGGAATATGAGCAATACGACTTCTTTCTAGAATTTTCGGACAACCGTTGGAGATTCAAAAATTTCGAGTCGGTTAGATAAAATAAAAGTAATGTTT
>DUMD01000111.1 GCA_012840065.1 Clostridia bacterium | reverse complement strand
TTATTTGTGGGGATTGCTTTTGACTCGGGTGGAGTGGCTTCCGGGCCTATGACGGCTACCTTCATACTGGCTTTTGCCCAGGGTGTGGCAGAGGCTGTTGAAGGGGCAAACGTATTAATGGATGCTTTTGGTGTTATAGCTATGGTAGCATTAACACCTTTAATTGCTATCCAAGTTTTTGGCCTAATCTATGAAGGTATAGCTGAGGAAAAGGAGTTGGGATAAGTGGAATTAACTAATATTAATCAAGAGCAGATTTTATCCATTGTTGTAGTTAATTCAGGTTTAGGCAGCAAAGTTTTGGGAGAAGCAAAAAAAATCGGTGTATCCGGAGGAACTATTTTTTTAGGTAGAGGAACAGTAAAAAATCATATTTTAGAGCTGTTAGGTCTTGAGGAGGTTAAGAAAGAAATTGTAGTGATGATTTCTTCTAATCAATTAGAAGAAAAACTGCATGAGGTTATTTCTAAAAAATTTCATCTGGAAAAACCCAACCATGGAATAGTATTGTCTTTGCCTGTGAAAAAGGTTTTTGGAATGAGAGAAAGCAGTACATCCGTTGTTAATACCAAAATAGGAGGTCAAGGCGGAATGGAATATGAAGCAATTTTTACGATAGTTGATAGAGGCCTGGGGGAAGATGTGGTGGATGCTGCTAATTCGGCAGGCGCCAGGGGAGCAACCATAATTAATGCCAGAGGATCGGGAATTCATGAAACTAAGAAATTCTTTGCAATGAATATTGAACCGGAAAAAGAAATAGTTATGATTGTGATTAAAAAAGAAAAATCCGATGATGTGATTAAAAATATCAGAGAAAAAATGAAAATAGACGAGCCAGGGAGAGGTATTATCTTTGTTTTAGATGTTAATAAAACTACAGGATTATTTAGGGAGGAAGATCATAAAAAATAGAGGCAGGGTTATTTTACTTTGTCTCTTTTTTTTAGAAGACAACATTTTTTTCCACGGATTAAAAGCATTAGTTTAGCCAAAATATTAGTGATAAACATTTTTGATTAAGGGGGATCGCAGAATGAAAGCAAAAAAAATGAGCCAGCCCAACCAGGGGGTTAAATGCGTAGTTAATACCTGCCACTACTATATGTCTGGTGATTACTGTACTGCAGAAAAGATAGAAATTCAACCAAGAAATGCCCGGGATTCTCAAGAAACAGACTGCGCAACTTTTATCCCTGAATCCCTTTCTTAAAATAATTTCAAAATCAAACTTGGTTAAGTTTTTTGGTAAATGGGATGTACTGAAATCTCAGCACATCCCATTTATTTTTTTTTATTTTTCCGATTCTTATTCTACTTGCCATTGTCTAAAAATAGTAGTAAAATTATAATAACATATGAACACATGTTCACATGAGGAGAGATGATAATGATAAATAAAGACTTTGATGATAACTGTGAAATTAATTGTATTCATGAGGACGAAGTAGAAAAGGCCAAGCGGAACAGATTACCTGAGGAAGTCATTTATCAGATGGCAGAAACTTTCAAGGCTTTAGGAGATCCAACCAGATTAAAGATTATCAATGCCTTAAATCAGGGGGAACTGTGTGTTTGTGATTTAGCTGCAGTAGTTGAAGTGAGCCAGTCTGCAATTTCTCATCAGCTTCGCTTACTTAGAAATCTTCGCTTGGTGAAATTCCGCAAGGAAGGGAAGGTGGCCTATTATTCCCTGGATGATTTTCATGTTTTAGATTTATTTAGATGCTGTTTAGAGCATGTGAACCATTCCGAATAGAAACGAGGGAAATAAACAATGGAGGATAGAATTAGAAGGGAATTTGTTTTAGAAGGATTAGGTTGTGCGAATTGTGCTGCTAAAATGGAAGAAGAAATTAAAAGCTTAAAGGGAGTAGAAACTGCTTCCTTAGATTTTATAAACAAAAGATTGATAATAGAAATTAATGATAAGAATATTTTAAACGGGGTTATTCAGGAAACGACTGAAATTATAAAAAAAATTGAACCGGAAGTTGTTCTTAATGAAGAGGAAAATAAGACAAAGCTTGAAATAGCAACAGTAAGGGAGAAAAAAGAATTAGTTAAATTTGGTTTGGGGATTCTTTTATTTCTTATTGCGTTAGTGGCAAATCTCCCTTCTTCTGTTAAGGTGGTAATGTATTCAGTGAGCTACCTTTTGGTTGGCGGGGAGATAGCTTTAAGGGCGCTGAAAAATTTGGCTAGAGGTCAGATTTTTGACGAGAATTTTTTAATGACTTTGGCAACAGTGGGAGCTTTTGCTATCGGTGAGTATCCTGAAGGCGTGGCGGTGATGATTTTTTACCAAATTGGTGAGTTATTTCAGGACCTGGCTGTAAACCGTTCCAGGAAATCTATTACTGCTTTACTGAAGATAAGGCCCGACTATGCCAATCTTAAGCTGCAGGACGGAGAAAAAAGGGTAGCCCCGGAGGAAGTGAAAATTGGCGATTTGATCATTGTAAAACCGGGAGAAAGAATACCACTGGATGGTAATGTGGTAGAAGGAGTGTCATTGGTTGATACTTCTGCCTTAACCGGGGAGTCTGTTCCCAGGAGGGTAGGGGTAGGAAGCCAGGTTTTAGCCGGATTTATTAATAAAAATGGCCTTTTAACTGTGGAAGTAACAAAAATTTTTGCAGAGTCAACAGTGGCCAAAATCCTTGATTTGGTCCAGAATGCAAGCGGCAGGAAGGCTCAGACGGAGAAATTTATTACCAAATTTGCCAGGTATTATACACCTGCAGTGGTTTTTACTGCTCTTTTAATTACTTTTATTCCTACTCTAATAATTCCAGGAGCTAATTTTTCCCAATGGTTATATAGGGGGCTATTGTTTTTAGTGATATCCTGTCCCTGCGCTTTGGTTGTTTCTATTCCCCTTGGTTTTTTTGGCGGTATCGGAGCCGCTTCAAAGCAGGGGATTTTAATTAAGGGCAGTAATTATTTAGAAGCCCTTAATAAGGCAGAAATAATTGCTTTTGATAAGACGGGAACTTTAACGGAAGGCAGTTTTAAGGTTAACCATTTAGAACCTGCCGAAGGGGTTACTAAAGAAAAGTTGTTAGAATATACTGCTCTGGCAGAGGCTTACTCTAACCATCCCATTGCAGAATCAATTATAAATGCTTATGGAAAAACAATTTCTAAGGAACAGATAACCGATTATGAAGAAATTAGCGGGCATGGGGTAAAAGTGAAAGCTGGTGATAAAGAAATTCTTGCCGGCAATATGAGGTTGATGGAGAAGGAAAAGGTGGTTTGCACTCCCATTGATGCTGCCGGGACAGTTGTTTATACAGCAGTGGACAAAAACTATGCCGGCCATTTAATTATTGCGGACAGAATCAAGAAAGATGCAGGGAAGGCAATTAGGGCTGTTAAACAGCTGGGGGTTAAAAAGACCGTAATGCTTACTGGGGATAACGAAACTATAGCCAGAAGTGTAGCTTGTGCATTAGGCCTTGATGAGGTTTATGCCGAACTTTTACCCGATGAAAAGGTGGAAAAACTTGAACGGATTAGGAGTTTAAAATCTTCCCAGGGTAAACTGGTTTTTGTTGGTGACGGTATTAATGATGCTCCTGTGCTGGCTTTGGCGGACATAGGTGTAGCCATGGGAGGACTGGGCTCGGATGCTGCCATTGAAGCTGCTGACATTGTAATTATGACTGATGACCCTTTTGATATTGCAACTGCCCTGAAGATTGCCAGGAGAACTAAAAAGATAATTTGGCAGAACATTATTTTTTCTTTGGGAATTAAAGCGGCAGTGTTGGTGTTAGGAGCTTTTGGTTGGGCTACAATGTGGGAGGCAGTGTTTGCAGATGTAGGAGTTTCGGTAATTGCAGTTTTAAATGCAATGAGAATATTAAATACACCGCCTGCGGTTTGATTAATAAAGAGAGTAGGTTTTAAACAAATAAGAAGGGAAAATCCCTTCTTATTTGTTTAAACTGTCTTTTAATAAATCCCGGATTTCACTTAAGAGTAATTCTTCCTTGCTCGGGGCGGGGGGAGTTTCAGCTGTTTCCTCTTTTTTCTTTTTAAAGCTATTGATTAATTTTATAAAGATAAAAATAGAGATAGAAATGATTAAGAAATCAATCACGTTTTGAATGAATAAACCATATTTAATAGTGGCACTACCAAATTGATACTGCAGGTGTTCGAAACTTATCCCACCGATGAGAATGCCAATAATCGGCGTAATTATATCGTTGACAAGTGAAGATACAATTTTCCCGAAGGCCCCGCCTATAATT
>DUMD01000110.1 GCA_012840065.1 Clostridia bacterium | reverse complement strand
GTAAAAAGGTGGGCGTGATATCACGCCCACCTTTTTATAGTTCGGCAATTACTGCATCAGCATATTCACTGGTTCCAGTTGAACCTCCCAGATCATAAGTTACTTTTTTGCCTTCTTTGATTACTTTGGCAACAGCTCTCTCGATTCTTTCTGCTGCCTCCTGTTCGCCCAGATATTTAAGCATCAAAACACCGGATAAAATAGTAGCTGTAGGATTGGCCAAGTTTTGACCTGCCCTTCTGGGGGCACTGCCGTGAATCGGCTCAAAAACTGCTCCCTCTTCACCAATATTGGCTCCAGGTGCTAAGCCTAATCCTCCTACTAAACCAGCACACAGATCAGAAACAATATCCCCGTATAAATTAGGTAAAACTAAAACATCATAATTTTCGGGAGTTTGGACTAATTTCATGCACATAGCATCAACAATCATATCCTCAAATTCGATTTGAGGATATTCCGCCGCCACTTTTCTAGCTGTATCCAAGAATAAACCATCGGTGCATTTCATAATATTTGCTTTGTGGACAGCAGTAACTTTTTTTCTTCCTTCTTTAATCGCATATTCAAAAGCAAAACGGACTATCCGCTCTGATCCTTTACGGGTAATTATTTTTATACTTTCTGCCGCATCTTCACCCACCATATGTTCAATACCGGCATATAAATCCTCAGTATTTTCCCGCACAACAACTAGATCAACCTGATCATACCTAGTCTTTACCCCTTCATAAATTTTGCAGGGTCTTAAATTAGCATAGAGATTAAGTTCTTTCCGTAAAGCTACGTTTACACTTCTAAAACCTGTTCCAACAGGGGTAGTAATAGGTCCTTTTAAAGCTACTTTATTCTTTTTAATCGAATCCAGTACAGCTTGAGGTAGTGGGGTTCCGTATTTTTTCATAGCCCCCTCTCCAGCCTCAACAATATCCCAATCTATTTTAACTCCTGTTGCATCAATAACTTTCTTGGCTGCATAGGCTACTTCCGGTCCGATTCCATCACCGGGAATAAGAGTTACTTTATGCATTTTTATCTTCCCCTCTCCAATTTTTATACATTCTGTTCCTTAGTATAATTTAAAAGACCGCCGGCTAATATAATTTCTACACCCCTCGGAGATAAATTGGTGTTTACTTTAAATTCATAGCCCTTGCTCAAATTCTTCATGGTAATAATAGATGAACTTCTTAACTGTTCTCTGGCGTTCTCCAACACTAAAACATCATCCTGGTCCAGCCTATCATAATCACTGCTATCGACAAAGGTCAAAGGAAGAATTCCGGAGTTAATCAAATTGTCCCGATGAATTCTGGCAAAGGACTTAGCCAATACCCCTTTTATACCAAGATAAAGGGGAACTAAAGCTGCATGCTCCCGACTAGAACCTTGACCATAGTTAACACCGCCAAGAATGAATCCTCCTCCCTCTTTCTTAGCTCGTTTTGGAAAGTCTGGATCACAGGGAGTTAGACAATATTCTGATAGATAAGGAATATTAGACCTGAAAGGAAGTAATTTTGCATTTGAAGGCATAATGTGATCAGTGGTTATGTTATCTTTTACTTTAATAAGTATTTTACCTTCAACCCTATCAGGTAACGGTTTATTAATCGGAAAAGGCTTAATATTTGGCCCTCTTACTACCTCTACTTTTGTTCCTTCTTTTGCTGGAGGAATAATCATATTATCATTAATTAAGAATTTTTCCGGCATTTCTATTTCCGGTGCTTCCCCTAATTCTCTGGGGTCAGTAAGCACTCCAGTTAGAGCGCTGGCCACGGCAACTTCAGGACTTACCAAGTAAACCCGTGCTGACCAGGTACCACTTCTGCCTTCAAAATTTCTATTAAAGGTTCTAAGTGACACAGCATTGGTAGCAGGAGCCTGCCCCATGCCGATGCATGGGCCGCATGATGCTTCTAAAATCCTAGCTCCAGCTGCAACAAGATCAGCAAGGGCACCATTTTGAGCCAACATAGTCAACACTTGTTTAGAACCAG
The DNA here is from genome assembly GCA_012840065.1 of Clostridia bacterium. Lineage (GTDB taxonomy): Bacteria > Bacillota > DUMD01 > DUMD01 > DUMD01 > DUMD01. The sequence continues at coordinate 8,609 of DUMD01000110.1, read as the reverse complement.
GAGCAATTACCAGGCTAACATCAGGATGGACAGTTTTTCCTTTTAAGATCCGAGCTACCTTCATCAGATCAAGATAAGAAGAGTTAGTACAACTTCCAATAGCCACCTGATCAATTTTTATCGGACCAATTTCTCGAACTTTTACTACATTATCCGGACTATGAGGTTTGGCGGCTAAAGGTTCAAGTTGATCTAAATCAATACTTATGTACTCATCATAAACAGCATCCTCATCTGGTAAAAGTTCTGTCCAATCAGCCTCCCTGCCCTGAGCAATTAAAAATTGTCTTGTTATTTCATCACTGGGGAAAATAGAAGTGGTTGCCCCTAATTCAGCTCCCATATTTGTAATAGTAGCCCTTTCCGGTACGGAAAGAGTTTTAACTCCTTCTCCACCATATTCAAAGATCTTTCCTACTCCGCCTTTTACAGTAAGTATCCTGAGCATCTCTAAAATGATATCCTTAGCCGAAACCCAGGGTTTTAATCTACCTTTAAGTTCAACCTTACAAACTTTAGGCATAATTAAATGAAAGGGACCACCTGCCATGGCAACAGCTACATCCAATCCTCCTGCCCCAATAGCAAGCATCCCCAAACCGCCTCCGGTAGGAGTGTGGCTATCAGAGCCAAGCAAAGTCATTCCCGGAACTCCAAATCGTTCTAAGTGTACCTGATGGCAAATTCCGTTTCCCGGTCTGGAAAAGTAAATCCCGTATTTATTTGCTACCGTTTGAATATATTTATGATCATCTGCATTTTCAAATCCTTCCTGCAACATATTATGGTCAATATAAGCTACTGATTTCTTAGTTTTTACCCGCTCCACCCCCATAGATTCAAACTGCAGATAAGCCATAGTTCCTGTTGAATCCTGAGTTAAAGTTTGATCAATGGAAATCGCAATTTCTTGTCCCGCTTCCATCCTACCCGATACCAAATGGTTACTGATGATTTTTTGTACCAGATTCATCCCCATAAAAACATTCCTCCTAATTTCCAGATTAATTATTTAAATAGTTCAGGCATCACTAGTCTAACCTGCTCTTCTAACTCTTCGTCGCTAATTGACGTAGTTCTTCCTTCCTCGTACTGTTTATCAACCCATTCTTTAATTAGCTGAACCCGATAATCTTTTTTATCAATTCTTTCTCCTTCCTTGAGATTGAAATAGTTGTTTATCCAATGGGCTATACCGGCTAGTCCTGAATAAGAATCCACTGCCACCAAAGGAGGACGATTAAGAATTTTACCCGTATCAAAAATATTATAAATTTCTTCATCTTTCAATAAACCATCAGCATGTATTCCCGCCCTGGTAGTATTAAAGTTTTTCCCTACAAAAGGAGTATTGGGAGGAATCGGATACTTAATTTCTTTTTGGAAATACTCCGCTATTTCCGTAATTACTGTGAGATCCATCCCATTGGTATGTCCTCTTAATTGAGCGTATTCAATAACCATAGCTTCCAAAGGACAGTTACCTGTCCGCTCTCCTATTCCTAGCAATGAACAGTTTACAGCCGATGCTCCATATAACCAGGCGGTTGTAGCATTAGTAACAACAGCATAAAAATCATTATGGCCATGCCATTCAATTTGCTCGCTGGGCACTTCACCGAAATGTCTCAAGCCATAAATAATGCCAGGGACACTTCTAGGAAGGGCAACTCCCGGAAAGGAAACACCGTAGCCAAGCGTATCGCAAGCCCTTATTTTAATAGGAATTCCACTTTCCCTAGATAATTTCATCAGTTCTAAGACAAAAGGAATAACAAAACCATAAAAATCAGCCCTAGTTATGTCTTCTAAATGACACCTTACTCTTATTCCTTGTTCCAAAGCCTCACTAACAATAGCCAAATATTTATCCATTGCCTGTTTGCGAGTTAAATTTAACTTTTTAAAAATATGATAATCAGAACAACTAACCAAAATCCCAGTTTCTTTAATTCCCATTTGTTTAACAAGCTCAAAATCCTCTTTACTTGCCCTAATCCAGGAAGTAACTTCTGGAAATTCATAACCAAGTTCCAAACATTTATACACAGCTTCCCGATCTTTTTTACTATTAATAAAAAACTCACTCTGTCTGATCATCCCGTTAGGTCCGCCCAGTTTATGAAGAAGTTTGTATATATGTACTATCTGCTCAACAGTGTAAGGGGAACGAGATTGTTGACCATCTCTAAAAGTCGTATCAGTTATCCAAATTTCATCAGGCACATGCATAGGCACGTGTCTATGGTTGAAAGGAATAATGGGAATTTTATCATAAGGATATAAGTCCCTATACAGATTAGGTTCTTTTACATCCTGCAGTTGGTATTTATAAGCCGCCTGTTCAATTGTATTGGTCCGTTTGCTGAATTCTAACATTTTCTCACCCCTCCTTAAACTTATAGAACTTAGCGATAAGAAGAATTTTTACTCTCAAATAAAATTCTTTATTAACCTGATGCTGAAACCAGCTTATTTGGAAGCTGGCTAGCCCCGAACAACTAAAACTTCTTCTATGTTGGTATTATTGTATACAATAATACAAGTAGGCGTCAAGATCTTTTTTCCATTAGTTTTCATCTACACAATTTTCGTCTAAACAAAAAAGCTGCTTCTACTAAACTTTCTTTAATTAGTAGAAACAGCCTTCACTCAATCTATCTTTTAAAAACTTAATCCTTTTAATTAAGAAGCTAATCATCTATTTTGGGTTTTAGGTTTAAGCTTTACTGCCGTTCCATAAACAAGAATTTCAGCGGCACCCTGCATCACAGATGTCGTGGAAAATCTAATACCAACAATAGCATCAGCCTGAAGCCCTTCCGCCTCCTTAACCATCATGCCAAAAGCAATATCCCTTGCCTCCTTAATCATTTCGGTATATTCTTTAAGCTCCCCGCCTATAAGATGCCTGAAACCCGCAACAATATCTTTTCCTAAATGCTTCGCTCTTATGGTTGTACCTTTAACTATGCCTAATATTTCTACAATCTCTTGGTTAGGAATTTCATTAGTAGTAGTTATAATCATTTAATCTCCCCCTCTTCCCGTCAAATTTTTAATTCCATATAAACAACTGAATTAAAGAATTAATCACATCTTTCATAACCTTATCAGCAGCATTACTTAATAAAATAAAATGCCTGTATATTTTTATAAATATAATTAGCGCTGTTCTTTCATACCGGATCATCCTGCAAGGCCTAGATGATAAAAACAGGACATTTTGCCTGTCCTAAAATTGCTTTTGTTTTCGAAAGCAAAAGACAAAAATTTAGTAAAGCATTAAAGGAAAATTTGTTAACCACCATCTCAATCCTCAAACCGCATAAGCTGATCTTTAGTAAAAGTCCATTCAGGAGTTTTCAATTCATCTCCGAACCTGATAGAATACCAGGGATTCCCGTCTCCATTGGCAGGATTTTTAAGAATATGAATATCCTGAGCCGGCATATAACTTTGGGCCAAAATAAAAATTTTCTCTCCTGTTTCCTTATTTTCTGCCAGGTCTAAAACAATAACACAGTGGCCGGGGCTGCCCCCTTCAATAAACACATCACCAATCTCCAGCTCATCCAAGGCCACCTTTTTCATTTCTTGACTTAGGGATAAGGTACCAGCATAAGCAAAAACTAGATCCAAATATTTTCTAAAACTCTTATAATCATTAGAATATTCCTCTCGCTTAACCCAATAGGCCCGATTTCCTTCTACTTTTATCCTATTGCCCTTCATCCAGTTAGAATAATCCGCCTTAAAACCGTTAGTGAAATTAAAATGAATCTTATTAAATAACCCTTTGCTATAAAGATATTCTGCCCTAAGCCGGATTACGGCATCAGCACATTGCTGTAAATCCCTTTCGCCTAAATCAATATCCAAAACTGCCTCATGAACATTCCTGCTTTTTATCGCCCCGTTATAATACCTTACCCTTGAACCATGAGGTTTAAGGGGCAGGTTTCTCAAATATGCACCAAACGAATCCTCAGGAATTTCAACCCTCTCAAATCCTTCGGGGACCTTTATCCTTTCCTCTACAGTCTTCCCCTCTTCATTGATTAAATTAACCCTCCTATTTAAGGTAGAATTCTGGGAATGGTTATTTAAATCAGTCTTATTGGCTGAACATGCAGTCAAAAATATAGTTAGCACCACCAGTAATAATTTTTTCATCTGGTATTCTTCCTCTCTCAGGCATATTTTCGTTTCGCAAAAAATTTATTCTTTTTTGACCCAATTATACTACTTATTAACCCAAAATTAATATAAATTGTTTCTTTCATCTCCTCTCTGAAAATTTCCGTTTTGATAACTTCAAAGTATTCTCCCTGACTAAGCGGCCGCATTTTACCACTTGCCCAACTACTTCTGCTTCAATAGTTGCACCTTATCCTTCATAATTATTACCTTGACTCTAGGAAAGCAATCCAACACTGCTTATAAAGAATGTCCCCAGTGACAAAACCAGATTAACATAAAGTTGACCGGTTGTCATAAACTGTACCCACTTGCGAAATTCTCCCTCTTCAAAATGCCGGCTTTTCGGAATAAAAGCCGGTCCTCTTACGGTGTTTCACTGATACAATCTAAACAATAAATAACATGAAAATCATAATCACATCGTTTTTCAAAACTCCCCTTTTTAATAACAAATAAAACATAGTACTTAAAATGTTCTAAAATTAGCAAAATATTTCCTTCTTAAACCATTTTAATTAGTCTGTATCAATTTTAGTTTTCCTCTCCAGCTATTACTGCTTTTTCCTCACTAAAATCGTTGAAATAGCAAGATCACAAATTTATCTATTATTACTCCGGGACCACAGACAACAAAAAAACCAAGTGATTTCTCACTTGGTTTAAAAGTTTAGACACAAGTAGAACTATAAGCCGAGTTCTGTATCCTTTAAAAGGATGACGATCATCTATCTAGGAATTCAGTTGCCTGAATTCTCCAGCGACCAACCCGAGGAATAAGCGGGCAACCTCATCTTCCTCCTATTAGGTCTTGCTCCAGGTGGGGTTTACCTAGCCAGCTAGTCACCTAGCTGCTGGTGCGCTCTTACCGCACCATTCCACCCTTACCGATAAAAATCGGCGGTATAATTTCTATGGCACTTTCCTTAGGGTCACCCCCACTGGGTATTACCCAGCACCCTGCCCTATGGAGCCCGGACTTTCCTCAGACACAACCTTGCGGTTTATGCCCGCGATCGTCCGTTCTACTTGTGTTCAATTTTAAATTTTTTTGGATTATTAGTATAACATATTATAAAGATTTAGGCAAAAACAATTTTTGGTGTCCAAATTATTTTTTAACAAAACTGTCAATTCCGGCATTGGCCAGTTGATCCGCTTTTTTATTCTGCTCTCGAGGCACATGTTCAATCGTAAACTGTTCAAATTGTTTTAACTGATCAATAACCTGATTATATAGGGATAATAAATTTTTATTTTTTACTTTATAAATACCTTTAATCTGTTTTACAACTAACTCACTGTCTAAAAAGAATTTTACTTTTTTTGCTTTAAAATCCTTAGCAATTTTAATCCCTTCTATTAAAGCACTATATTCCGCTACATTATTAGTAGTTTTGCCAAGATATTTGCCCACCTCTTGAATAAGATTACCCTTTTCATCGTAAACCACAACCCCAATTCCCGCATCTCCAGGATTACCTCTTGATGCACCATCAGTATAAACTAATAAACTATCAAGAGTTTTAAAACTTAATTCTTTATCAGTTAAACTTTTTTTTTCCTCCTGCTTTTCTGAAAACAAAACTTGCTCTGCCCTTACCTTCTCTGTTTCCCAATTTCCTTTTTCTAAGCGATAAAAGAAGGCTGCTAAAATAACTTTTAACTCAGTCCGGGTAGCCTTTTCCCAAGGTCCAAACTCATTTATTTCCCCCAATTCGTTTATTCCCAGCATATTTAGTAAAAGAAGATTCTCCTCTTCCGGTAGATTTAAAGTTTTTATTTTGTCTAGAAACTCTGTAGCCAACAGCCTCTTGCTTCTAGTTACCACTCTGTTCACTCCTACCACAATTAACTATTCATTCCAATATAAAATCCTACCACAGTTCTCACAGGTTAGCAATTCTTTACCAAAATGTATTCTGGAAATAAGATAATTAGAAAGAACAACATGACAGCCTCCACAGCTTCCATTTACTACCGGCACTAAAACCTTTCCTCCCATTTCTTTTCTAAGCTTGTTGTACCAATCATACAATTCCTGGGAAACTGCAGAAACTAATTTCTTTCTTTTTACAAAATGGGATTTTAATTCTTGCTTTAGCTGTGCTTGTTCTAGCTCAAATTTATTTTTAGTTTTTTCATACTCCTGATTATATAAAGCCAAATTTTCCTTTACTTTTTTTTCTTCAGACGAAAGGTCTTCCTTCTCCAACATCAAACTCAAAATTTTTTCTTCTAAAATACCAATTTTTTTCTCCATCTCATCTAATTTGTTCTGCAATTGGTTCAATTCTTTACTATGATAAATATCGCCCCCGTAAAGCTTTTCCGATATTACTTTACGCTGTTCATTTAACATCGTTAATTCATTTTCATTTTTCCTCTGTTCCTTATCGTTTTTACTGATTTTTTCCCCAATATTTTTTAAAATATTTTCTAATTCTCTAATTCGTTGTAAATTAGTTTCATTTAAATTATCATTCTGTAATTGATCAAGTCTTTTTTTTAAAGTAAAAATATTTTCTTCCTCCTGTTGAATTTTTATTAGTTCCTGCCACCCATCAGTATTCATCAAGATCTCAACCTTCCTTTCCTAAAAATGCTTATCCTTAATTTAAAAATAAAAAAATAGACAAGAAAAGCATTCTTGCCTATTAAACATAAATAAAAGGATCAGCCAATTTAGCTTGAAAAACCTCTACCCTTTTCCCTTCCTCAGAAAGTTTTTGATTAAGATATTCAACCAAGACAGGGATAAAGATGTTTTCTGTGGGGAAATGACCGGCATCAATTAAAGCAATTCCTTGAGCTAAAGCATCCTGAGCATCGTGATATTTGATATCCCCGGTCAGAAGCAGGTCAGCACCTTTTAAAAGAACATCTTTTATGGTTCCCATCCCGCTTCCTCCACAGACAGCTACTTTTTTGACCAATTTGTCTAGGTCTCCACAAACACGAAGCACAGGAACTCCTAAAACAGATTTAACCTGTTGGCTAAGTTCCTGCAAAGTAAGGGGAACACTTAAATAACCAATTCTACCCAGTCCATGTTTAACACCTTCATTTTTTAAAGGATAAATATCGTAAGCCACTTCCTCATAAGGATGTGCTTTCAGCATTGCTTTTACAGCTCGGTTAAGCAGATTTTGAGGAACAATAGTTTCTAAACGATATTCTTCTACATATTCCAATTGACCAACTTCACCTAAAAAAGGATTAGCGCCGGCTAAGGGTTTAAAAGTACCTATACCCTGGGCTTGAAAACTGCAATGGCTGTAATTCCCTAACCAACCGGCTCCTGCCGCCGCTAAAGCCTCCCGTACCTGTTCCAAATAGTCTTTGGGTACAAAAACCACAATTTTAAACAAGCTATCTTCAGCGGTTATCTCCAGAGGTTCAATCCCTTCCAAATTTAACGTCTTAGCCAAATAATCATTTATGCCTCCGGCAGCAATATCAAGATTAGTATGGGCCGAATAAACAACAATATCACTTTTGATTAGCCGGCTGACCGCTTTACCAATAAAAGTATTGTAATTAAGCCTATTTATTTTTTCCCAAAATAAGGGATGATGAGTTATAATCATTTCTACGCCCAACTCTTCTGCCTGATTTAAAACACTCTCAGTTAAATCTAAAGTTATTAAAATTCTTTTCACTTCTTGAGCAGGGTTACCAAGTTGTAAACCTACATTGTCCCAATTCATCGCTAAATTTTTAGGTGCCAATCCTTCGATTATACGAATTATTGTTTCAGCTCTAACTGACATTGTCTTTCACCACCCTTAACTTGCTTAATTTATTTTGAAGATCTTCCAATTTTGAATTAGTAAAATCTAATAGTTTTCGATTAACTATAATTTGCTCGATGATTCCCTCATATTTACTAATGAGAAAATCTAAATAGTTCGAAAGTAAAGGATGTTTTTTCTCCATAATTTTAGGTCCGAGCATTAGTTCTATCTCATCTAACTGCTGTCTCTCTCCAGGGGAGGCTAAAATAACCTGGTAATATTGGTTATCTTCCAAAACCAGATCTTCGTCCTCTATCCTAAACCCCTTTTCGACCAGCCATTTTCTTACTCTCTCTACCGCTACCATAGGCTGAAGAATCAACCTATTTAGTTTACCAACAACCTGGGGACTTGCTTCTAAAATATCTATAATTGTTGTACCACCCATTCCTGCAAGTACAACAGTGTCTACCTCTTCAGGATCAATCACAGTCAGACCTGACCCTAACCTAAGCTCAACACAATCATTCAAACTCACTCGTTTTAAATTATTTTTAGCAACCTGGAAAGGTTTAGAGCTTACCTCTACCCCAATTAACTTTCGTTTTGGATTTCTGCGAGCCAACTCAATTAAGAGATAGGCATGATCAGTACCGATATCCGCACAACTGG
>DUMD01000109.1 GCA_012840065.1 Clostridia bacterium | reverse complement strand
TAAAACCTACTATAATATATGCTTTTTAAACTGGTTGAGTTACTCAGCAGAAAAATGTTAGCATATAAAAAGGGGACAGGTGTCCTGTCCCCTTGTCCTTATATTATAATCAATTTATAAGCATAATTAATCAACGGGACAAAGAGACAGGCTAGGAAGACAAGGGGACAGGTCGCTTGTCCCAGCCCCAGAACTTATAAATTTAAGGAGGAGTGAGATAATTGAAATTCAAACATCTTACTTTTTGGCTAATCCTTGTGTTAGTTATCGCTGCCGGATTTGGTTTAACCGCCTGCCAAAGAAAGGAAGCCGATCCTTCTTCCCAACGAGAATTTGATCAAAAAATGGCCCATTCTCTAGCGGAAAAATTGAGCAATGACATGGCTCAGAGTTGGTTGGACCTTAAGCGGGCTGACATAAGTGATTATTTAGTGGATAACTTAAATACCCATTTGGTTCTTAAATGGATAGACTTTGATATTGCCGACCGGACCACTAACAGCTGGAAACGGCTTGTTTCCATTGACAGCATTAAAGTATATGACGGAAAATTTAAAAAGATAGCGGAAAACCAAGCCGCCTACGAAACCTTTGTGGAAATTCGCTATACTCGCCATGAACCAAGCGTTAATGGGATTAATCTTGATCTTTTTCTGGAATTTGAAAAGATAGACGGGAAATGGATGATTACCAGTGCGGACTTGATCGGAGCATCAATTTACCGAGAATGGAAGGAAAAAAAATATCAAACCATAGCAGAAATGGATCAGGCTTTTGTAGACTCCTGCCAAGAATATGGATTACATTTACCCGCTGAATAAAAAAGGACGGGTAAACCGTCCACTTGGTCCAAACTAGGCAAGAACAAGAACCGTCCCAAAACTTGCAAAACTTGCTTAAAAAAGCAAAAACCCCCAGACAAGGTCTGGGGGTTTCAAGGCTAAGCCAACATTGCCCGGTCGCAGGAAAAGGCCGTGCCCCGAACTTCTTCAAATTTAAGCAAGAGCTTGTTGACTGTCATTTCTTCTTTTTCTTTACCGCTTACATGAAGAATGATTTCTCCCTCATGCATCATCACCATCCGGTTTCCATATTTCAAAGCCTGCTCTAAGTTATGGGTAACCATTAAAGTGGTGATTTTCCCTTCGGTTATCAACCTTTCGGTTAAATCTAAAATCTGCTCGGAGGTTTTGGGATCCAAAGCTGCCGTATGTTCATCCAATAAAAGAAGTTTAGGCTTAATTAGGTTAGCCATAAGAAGAGTTAAGGCTTGCCGCTGTCCGCCGGAGAGTAATCCCACCTTTGTTGTAAGGCGATCTTCTAAACCAAGACCCAGGATAGCCAGTTGTTCTCGGAATAAATCCCGGTCCTTTTTAGTGATACCCCGACTAACGCCTCTCCTTTTACCTCTTCTTAAAGCCAGAGCCATGTTTTCCTCTATAGTCATCGAAGCAGCTGTACCCTGTTTGGGATCCTGAAAAACCCGGCCGATGAAGCTTGCCCGGCGGTGAACAGGCATTCGTGTTATATTTTTACCATTTAACACAATACAGCCCCTGTCCGGCTGATAAATCCCCGCCACGCTGTTTAGCAGAGTGGACTTGCCGGCACCGTTACTGCCAACTATGGTCACAAAATCCCCCTCCGCTAACTCCAGGGAAACCCCTCTTAAGGCCTTTTTTTCATTAACGCTTTGGGGATTAAAGGTTAAATGTAAATTATCTATTTTAAGCATCTAGACCAGATCCCTTCACCTTTTTTAAGTTCTTAAATTTAGGCAGTGATAATGCCAGAATAACCAGAATTGCAGTAACTAATTTGAGGTCATTGGCATTAAAGCCCAGGTTAAGAGCTATTCCGATCACTAGCCGATAGACGATAGAACCGCCTATTACTGCCAAGCTAGCCCGAAATACGCTGGGTGTTCCAAAAATCATTTCTCCGATAATAATTCCCGCCAAACCGGCAACAATAGTTCCTACTCCCATACCAATATCAGCAAAGCCCTGGTATTGAGCAACCAAACCGCCGCAGAGAGCAACCAAACCGTTGGAGAGAGCTAAGCCAACCAGTTTAGTATTATCCGTATTAACACCCAGGCCCTTAATCATGATTTCATTATCACCAGTAGCCCGCAAGGCCATTCCGTATTCTGTATGCAAAAACCAATCTATGATCAGTTTAATAATGAGCACGATTGCAATGAAAAAGAGTAAAATTGTTAGATTATCATTGCTGCCAAGCTCTTTTAACTTGCTGATAATCGTATCTGCTCGCAGAAGCGATAAATTAGACGCTCCTCCCATCACTCTCAGATTAATGGAATAAAGGGCAGTCATAGTCAATATACCAGATAGTATTTCCGTAATTTTTAACCTGGTATGGAGAAGTCCGGTGACCGCACCGGCACCGGCTCCCCCGATAAAAGCAACGACCAAAGATAATGCAGGATTTACACCTGAAATAATCAGCTTTGCCGCAATTGCTCCCCCAAGGGTAAAACTGTTATCTACAGTTAGATCTGCAAAGTTCAATATTCTAAAGCTTAAATATACCCCTAATACCATAGTTGCATATACAAACCCTTGGGTTATGCTAGACTGCCACATATCTTTCACCTCATCAATAAGATTTCTGCCCGTTTAATTCAGTTCCGGCTCAGCTGTCAAAATCAGTTTTATTTTTCTATCTTCCGGTCAGCCCTATCTAAAATTTCCTGCGGAATAGTCAAACCAATTCTCTCCGCAGCTTTAACGTTTACTATTAGCTCAGGTTCCTTTTGAGATTGAATAGGAATTTCCGCTGGATTTTTACCGTTAATTACTTCCACAGCTATTTCACCGGTTTGTTTACCAAGCTTAAAATAGTTAATTCCTTCTGTAGCCAACCCGCCCTTTTCAACTTGGGCTTCTTCACTGCCGATTAACGGTATTTTTACCTCTTCTGCCACCTGAATTACAGATTCAATAGCTGAAACTACCGTATTATCTGTAGGAACATATAAAGCTTCAACTTTTTTCGCTACGGTCTGGGCAACCTGATTTACCTCAGATACGTTAGCTACAGAACCCTCTACCAAATTGATCCCCAATTCCTGAGCAGCTTCCTTGGCCAGTTTTACCTGAACAACAGAGTTTGCTTCCCCCGCATTATAAATTATCCCTACATTTTTAACATCGGGAAGCAGCTCTTTCAATAATTTTAATTGTTCTTTGACCGGAGTCATATCAGTAGTACCGGTAATGTTTTTACCCGGTCTTTCCAGGCTTTCAGCAAGTTTTGCATCTACAGGATCAGTAACCGCCGTAATCAAAATAGGAATTTCGCTGGTTACATTAGCCACAGCCTGAGCAGCTTGAGTTCCTATGGCCAGAACCAGATTTACCTTACCGGAAACAAATTTGTCCGCAATTGTTTTGGCAATAGACATATCGCCTTGAGCATTTTGATAGTCAATTTCCAAATTTTGACCTTCAACAAAACCTTTTTCCTTTAAAGTTTCGATAAAACCTTTCCGGGCACTATCCAAAGCAGGGTGCTCCGCAATTTGAATAATCCCTACTTTAATTTTTTCAACATTGGAATTAGAATCAGGCTGCTTTTCCCCCCCGCATCCGGTTAGAGTAAGGCTAAGAGCTAAAGCCAAAACCAAAGCCACTAATTTTACCAACCCTTTCCGTTTACCAAACATTTCCTTTCCCTCCTGATTTTTTTCTTGTAAATCATTGTAGGCATGGTTAATCAGCAGGTGATGGGGCAGGGTAAAACAAAAAAGAGCACTCCCGGTAGAAGTGCTCTCAATTTCACGATCAACCCTCCTACCATCCTTCCGTCCTTCTGATTACTCTCAGTTTACCTACCATCCTACAGGTCTTTCTCCTAAATTATAGAATAAGACTTGAAAACTGTCAACCGTCAACTATTCTCCACAATCTGCCAAATTACTTGATTTTCTTTAAAAAAGACTCAATTCGTTCTAAAGCTTCTGTAATATTTTCTAAGGAAGCCGCATAAGAACAGCGAATATGGCCCGCTCCGGAACTGCCAAAGGCTGTACCGGGAACAACCGCCACCTTTGCTTCCAAGATAAGTCTTTCCGTAAATTCTTCTGCACTTAAGCCTGTACTCTCAACGGAAGGAAAGGCGTAAAAGGCGCCTCGGGGTTCAAAACAAGTAAGCCCCAGGGTATTCAAGCCGTCCACAATCAACCTTCTCCGCTTATCGTACTGACTCACCATATTTGCTTTAGCCTCTTCCCCGTGTCTAAGGGCTTCTATAGCCCCGATCTGAGCGGTTATCGGAGCACAGAGCATGGTATATTGATGAATTTTAGTCATGGCAGCAATTACATCAAACGGACCGGCGGCATAGCCGATTCTTAACCCAGTCATGGCAAAGGCTTTGGAAAAACCGTTGATCACAATCGTTCTTTCCTTCATGCCGGGCAGACTGGCAAAAGAAACGTGTTCACCAACATAGGTTAACTCGCTGTAAATTTCATCGGAAATAACAACTAGATCGTGTTCTTCCACCAGTTGAGCAATGGGTAAATAGTCTTCATAAGTCATGATTCCACCTGTAGGATTGTTAGGATAGGACAAAATAAGCACTTTAGATTTTGGTGTAATTTTCTTAGCCAAATCCTCTGCCCTCAATTTAAATTCGTTTTCTACCCTGGTCTCCACCGGAACAGGGATGCCACCGCTTAAGCTAACACAGGGCTGGTAAGATACATAGCAGGGCTCGGGAACCAGGGCCTCATCCCCGGGAGTAATTAAAGACCGAATTGCCAAATCCACTGCCTCACTGGCCCCTACCGTTACTAATACTTCACCCTCAGCTTCATAGCTAATCCCAATAGTTCGCTTCAAATATTTAGAAATTTCCTCCCTTAACTCCGGCATGCCAGCATTGGAAGTATAAACAGTATAACCCCGTTCCAAGGAATAAATAGCTTCATCCCGAATATGCCAAGGAGTAACAAAATCCGGTTCCCCTACACCTAAAGAAATTATGCCTTTAGTTGTGGCAATTAAATCAAAATAACGCCTAATGCCGGAAGGGGGGATAGCTTGAACAATAGGAGCTATTTTATTTTTAATTGACCAAGTCACGGTATCATCACCTGCCTCTTATCTTCCTCTTTATCACCCAAAATTACCCCGTCTTTCTTATACATTTTAAGGATAAAATGAGTTGTTGTACTCTGGACATGTTCAAGGGGAGCCAATTTTTCAGAAACAAAATTGGCCACTTCTTTTAAGCTTTTACCCTCTACTCGGACGGAGAGATCATAACCGCCGGACATAAGATATACTGATCTAACCTCCGGGAACATGGCAATCCTTTGGGCTACCCGGTCAAAACCTACCCCTCTTTCCGGTAAAACCCGAACATCAATCAAAGCCTGAACTTTATCGCAGGATGTTTTTTCCCAATCAATTAAAGTCATGTATTTTACGATTACTTTATCGTCCTCTAACTTTTTAATGATTTGTTTTACTTCCTCTGGGTCCATTCCCAACATGACACCTATCTTATCAGGTTCGGCCTTGGCGTTTTCCATTAAAATTTTCAAAATTTCCAATTCTTTCATAAAATCTCCCCCATTCTCTTATCTTTTTATATTTATATATTTTAGCAACTGCCTAAATATAAAAGTCTCTCATCCCAAGGGACGAGAGACTTACTCGCGGTACCACCCTAATTGGTATAAAAATATACCCAACTCATTGCCCAGCAAACTGCCGGAAGTCCGTTCACGGAGACTACCGTCAAAACCTACACCGACAAATAAATCGGTTCGATTTTGCCGCATCCTGGGTGGCTTTCAACAGTTCTTCCTTACCGGACTCTCACCTGCCTCCGGCTCTCTGCAAGGAATTAGCTGTCTACTCTCCCAGTCATTGCGTTTACTTAATATTTTATTTATATAGTATAACTAATTTTTATTTTTTTGACTATAGTTTTTTTAAAAAAACTTTGAGAAGAAAATTTAAATAGCCGTCCAACCACCGTCAACCAACACAATCTGGCCGGTCATAAAACTGGCTGCTTCTGAAGCCAGGAAAACTGCCATGCCGGCAATTTCCTCCGGTTTAGCCAACCTGCCCAGGGGAGTTGCCCCTGTCAGCTGTTCTAAAATTTGGGGACTATTCCGCATACCTGCAGTCATTTCCGTTTCCGTATAGGCAGGGGCAATACAGTTAACAAGAATATTATGCCGGGCCCATTCTGCTGCCAAGACCTTGGTCATTTGGGCTATTCCTCCCTT
>DUMD01000226.1 GCA_012840065.1 Clostridia bacterium | reverse complement strand
TTATCAAAAGCCCGTTTCAGTCAAAATAGCCGCCGTTCACAATGTAGCTGCCATATGCTCGGGTATAGCCAGGGCAGGAGCTGACATCATCGTAATTGACGGTTTTAGAGGAGGCACGGGAGCAGCACCGCTTAGAATACGTGACAACGTGGGCATACCTATTGAATTCGCACTGGCCGCCGTGGATAGCAGGCTAAGGGAAGAAGGCATCAGGAGCCAGGTATCGTTGGTTTGTGCAGGCAGCATAAGAAACAGTGCCGACATCATCAAAGCCATTGCGCTGGGAGCAGATGCGGTTTATATCGCTTCGGCCGCGCTAATTGCCATGGGATGCCACATGTGTCAAAAGTGCTACACAGGCAAATGCAACTGGGGAATAGCTACCCAAGACCCAAACCTGGTAAAAAGGCTCAATCCCGAAATAGCAGCAAGAAGGTTGGTAAATCTTCTCCATGCCTGGGCGCATGAAATGAAAGAAATGCTGGGCGGCATGGGAATTAACGCCATCGAAAGCTTGAAAGGGAATAGGCTTATGCTGAGAGGCATAGGATTAACCTCCAGGGAACTTGATATACTGGGTATCAAGGCAGCCGGAGAATAGAAATAGATTCCAAAATTTCATAGTTTTATAAATCAGTACTACCGTAAGAGTGTTAAATACTCCTCAGAAAGCAAAAGAAATAAAAACAAGAGGTGTTATATCTATGGATAATTTTAATGCTGCAGCCCAAAATCGAATATACACAAAGGAAGAAGTGTGCGTCGGATGCAGATTATGTGAAATATATTGCATTGCCGCTCATTCTGAATACAGGCACGACCTCATTAAGACATTTAAAAAGCTTCCCAAGAGGCCATTGCCCCGCATAATAGTCGAAGAAGACAGGCCCGTGTCCTTCGGACTTCAATGCAGGCATTGTGATGAACCGGAATGCGTCAAAGCTTGCATTACAGGCGCTATGCAGAAAGATGCAAAAACCGGCATTGTCATCAACGACACCAAAAGATGCATAGGATGCTGGACCTGTATTCTCGCATGCCCATATGGGGTAATCAAGCGCGATTACGATAATAAAAAAGTTGCCTCCAAATGCGATTTATGCATAGAAAGCAACATAGAACCGGCATGCGTTAAAAATTGCCCCAATGAAGCTCTCTACATCAAGCCTAATTTAAAAGTTGGCATAAGGTCTACTCAATAAAAGGGGGTTCTTTAATGAATTATGTTATTATAGGGAACTCGGTGGCTGCCGTAGGAGCGGTAGAAGGCATAAGAAAACAAGATAAAACTACACCAATAATAATTATATCCGATGAGCCCTACCATGCATATTCAAGGCCGCTCATATCGTACTACCTGGGCAGACAGGTAACACAGGAAAGTATTTATTACCGCACCGAGGATTTTTACAGAGTAAATCGGGTAGAGCTGATTTTA
The DNA here is from genome assembly GCA_012840065.1 of Clostridia bacterium. Classification (GTDB taxonomy): domain Bacteria; phylum Bacillota; class DUMD01; order DUMD01; family DUMD01; genus DUMD01. The sequence goes on along the minus strand of DUMD01000226.1, from coordinate 12,284 downwards.
GGTATAAAAGCCCAGCAGGTGGATTTTGATAGAAAAGAAGTAATTCTTCAAGATGGAAGAAGGATAAACTATACAAAACTTTTGATAGCCACCGGCGGAAAACCGTTAATTCCTCCTCTTGAAGGCATCGATAAGCAAAATGTGTTCAATTTTTCAAAATTTGACGATGTTAAAAACATAGAAAAAGTGGCCACAGAAGGCTCTAAGGCAATAGTGGTAGGTGCTAGCTTCAGCGGTTTGAAAGCAGTTGAAGCCTTGGTACAGCGCGGTGTAAAGGTAACAGTAATAGACATCATGGACAGAATTATGCCGCGGGTATTCGATGAAGCTGCTTCCCAAATGGCACTTAAAACTCTCGAAAAGTATGGTGTTGAAATTTTGCTGAAAAGCACAGTGCAAAAAATTCTAGGCGATAAAACTGCCTGTGGTATACTTCTCCAAGATGGACGGGAGCTTTTTTGCGACTTTATAATACTGGCAATGGGCATAAGATGCAACACTGATTTAGTAAAAGATACCAAGATTAATATCAATAGAGGAATAATAGTTGATAACAAAATGAGGACCAACGTACCTGATGTGTATGCTGCCGGGGATGTGGCGGAGGGATATAACTTTATCGAGCAGAGAAATACCGAAATCCCTATAATCCCCAATGCTTACAAGCAGGGAGAAACAGCAGGTGAAAACATGGCAGGAGCAGACAAAATATTTGACAAGGGTTTTGTGATGAATTCCATGCCGCTCTTTGACCTTTCCATTGTAAGCGCAGGCGTCTCGGCACCCGGTGAAGGAATAAATATAAAAACCATCTATGATCAGGGAAAAAACATTTATAAGAAATTTTATATCAAAAATAACAGGCTGGTGGGATATCTGTTAATAAACGATATCGACAGAGCAGGCATATATACCGATCTAATAAGGAGAAAGGTGGATATATCTTCTTTCGAAAATAAGCTTGGAAAAGAAGGGTTTGGATTTATCTCCCTACCTAAAGAGCTGAGAAAGCATATAATATTGGAAGGATGATTGGCATGAGAACGATAGATGCTAAGGATATGCACTACAAAGATCTAAATGCGATGATAAAGAACCTTTTTAAAAGGAACGAAAAAGAAATCCTCATCAAAAATGTAGAGGGGCAAAGATACATCGGCAACGGAATCCAAGGAAATTATAAGATCACAATAGAAGGAACTCCCGGCAACGATATGGCAGCTTATATGGATGGCCCCTCAATTATCGTACATGGAAATGCCCAGGATGGTATAGCAAACACGATGAACAATGGCGAAATCATTATCCACGGTAATGCTGGAGATACCTTGGGATATGCAATGCGGGGCGGTGAGGTCTATATAAAGGGCAACGTGGGATACCGTACAGGCATACACATGAAGGAATATCTTGAAAAGAATCCTGTTATCGTAATAGGCGGCAAGACGGGAGACTTTCTTGGTGAATATATGGCAGGAGGCACAATAATCCTCTTGGGACTTTATCTAGATGACCCGCAAAAAATAGTGGGAGGGTATTGCGGTACGGGGATGCACGGAGGTGCAATCTATTCACGTATCCCCATCGATAGCTATAAATTGGGTAAGGAAGTAAAACAGGTCCAAGCTGATGATAAAGACATGGAGTCTATAAGTTCTTATGTAATGAAGTTCTGCAATTATTTTGGATTTGAATATGATTCCATAATAGGCCAACGCTTTTTTAAGATCTATCCGTACAATAAACGCCCTTACAAAAATCTATATGCTTATTAAAAAAAGAGGCCGGCTTATTTTAAGCCGGCTTTATCTTGAATTCATGATTACTTTGAATTAATTCCATAAATTTCTTGGCCGCCGCAGTGAGCGGTATATTGCGGAGCTTGACAATACCGATGTGCCTTGGCGGTATTTCTTCTTTTAGTTCAATTTCAAACAAGCTGCCGTTTTTTATATATTCCTCCACAAAATCTCTGACCATACAAGATATACCCAATCCTTTACAGGCAAATTGGATTATTAAATCACTTGTTGCAAGTTCAAATTCTGGTAATAACGATATCGAATACCGGGCTAAAAAGTCATCAATATACTGCCTGGTGGTAGTGTTTTTTTCCAGTATAACTATTGGATATTTCACAAGTTCCTCTACGGAAACCTGCCGTCCGGCAAGCTCACCAAATTTGTGATTGGCCACAAAACAATCCTGAATTTTCTTTACCTCAAGGACTTCTACCCCTTCACTGCTGGCCAAGGGAAGGCTTACTACGCCAAAATCAATAATCCCCTTTTTCAATAATTCCACCGTTTCAGGAGAAGGATCATTGGTAACCTTTATCTTTACCCCTGGATATCTCCTGTGAAACTCTTCCAGATAAGGAAGGAGAAAATACCTGAGGGTCATATCACTAGCACCAATGCGTATATTTCCTAAATCAAGATTGATGGCCTCAACAAACTTGCTCTCTGCCAGCATGATCATATTATAGCCCTGTTCTATATATTTGAATAGTACCTCTCCTTCCGGTGTAAGGACAATTCCCTTAGGAACTCGAGTAAACAGCTGGCCTCCAAGCCTGGACTCAAGCTTTTTTATAGCCTGGCTGACGGCGGGCTGGGATATATAGAGATCCTGGGAAGCTCTGGATATACTACCCGCCTTCACCACATAGTAGAAAATTTTATACAGCTCCAGATTAACATCCATAATATCACCCCAAAATATCACACGGAATCAATACCTGGTTAGGTAATGCTCTATCTCCCACTGGCTAATCTTGGTTCTGTAGTCATCCCACTCTTTTCTCTTGGCCTCAATGTATTTGTTAAAAATGTGTTCACCAAGGAGTTCTCTGACCAGAGGACTTTTCTCCATTTCATTGAGAGCCTCTTCGAGGCTCGCGGGGAGGGATTCAATACCTTCCTTTTCTCTTTCCTCCTTCGTCATCCGGAAAATGTTCTTATTTGTCGGTGAAGGTGGCTGAATTTTATTTGCTATTCCATCTAGTCCCGCAACTAAAATCGCAGCTAAAGCCAGGTAAGGATTGCAGGATGGATCAGGATTTCTCAGTTCTACCCGAGTAGTTTCTCCCCTAGTTGCAGGTATTCTTATAAGAGGACTCCTGTTTCTTGCAGACCATGCAATATATACTGGAGCTTCATACCCAGGAACCAGTCGCTTATATGAATTTACAAGAGGATTTGTTAATGCAGTTATAGCCTTAATATTTTTGATAATTCCGCCAATAAACCAGTAAGCATCTTGGCTTAACTGCAAGGGATCATTTTCATCATAAAAGGCATTTTTACCATCCTTAAATAATGAAACATTGGTATGCATACCAGAACCATTAACTCCAAATAGTGGTTTTGGCATGAAGGTGGCATGCAAGCCGCATCTTTGAGCTATAGATTTAACAACCATTTTAAAGGTCATAATGTTATCGGCGGTAGTAAGGGCTTCTTGGTATTTAAAGTCTATCTCATGCTGACCGGGTGCAACTTCATGGTGAGATGCTTCAATTTCAAACCCCATATCCTCCAGAGCAAAAATTATATTTCTCCTTGCATCCTCACCTAGATCCACCGGCCCCAGGTCGAAATAGCCGGCATTATCATGGGTCTTTGTTGTAGGTTTCCCTTCGTTGTCAAGATGGAACAGGAAAAATTCACATTCGGGACCCACATTAAACTTCTCATAGCCCATTTCAGCTGCTTTTTCTAAAGCCCTCTTCAATACATACCTGGGATCACTTGTAAACGGTGTGCCATCAGGATTAAGTACATCACATATCAACCTTGCTACTTTACCAGTTTGCGGTCTCCAGGGAAATATGGTAAAGGTGTTAGGATCGGGTGCTAAATACATGTCTGACTCTTCAATTCTCACAAAACCTTCGATGGACGAACCATCAAACATGCACTTATTATCTAGGGCCTTTTCCAGTTGTTCCACAGTAATTGTAACGTTTTTCAAAGTTCCCAATATATCCGTAAACTGAAGCCGTATAAATTTAACATCTAATTCCTTTACCAATCTTACAATATCATCTTTGCTGTACTTTGTCATAAAAACTCTCCTTTCCAAAAATTTAATTTAGTTTAGGCAATGCAAAAAGGCGTACTAAACGGAGAACTATACTCTCCATTGAGTACGCCTAATAAACCGACTAATGCTGTACCCCATTGCACAGCCAAACACTTTATTTTTACTGAAATTATAATATCACAATGTATTTTATAGAGTCAATACCAAATACTATCTTTTGATATAACCATTCGTTATATATAGATTAATTACAGATAATATCGCCCACAACTTCTTTTACTATTTTATCCCACATGCATCACACATTCGCAACAATCACAATCGGTTCGGCCATCATATTACTGTTCTCATAATCAACGGTATCAAAACCGATAGAATTAAGAACATTTTTACTATCCAACTTACATTCTTTTCTTCACAAACAACATTAATGTGATAAGTTACAGCTTTAGTCTGTGCTCAATCCGTTCAATAGCTCTTATGGTATTTTCCCTACTGTTAAAAGCCGTCAAACGGAAATAACCTTCTCCACTTGGGCCAAAACCTGCCCCCGGAGTCCCAACCACATGGGCATCATTTAGGAGCTTTTCAAAAAATGTCCAGGAATCCATTCCATCGGGAGTCTTAAGCCATATATACGGAGCATTTATACCTCCAAAAACCTGAAAACCCAATCTCATCAAACCATTCCGGATTATGGAAGCATTAGTCATGTAGTAGTCTATTAGCTCTTTAATCTCTCTCTGTCCTTCTGGAGTATAAACAGCCGCCGCTCCCCTCTGAACTATATATGATACACCGTTAAACTTTGTGGTCTGCCTTCTATTCCACAGTTGGTTTAAAGATACAGCATCACCATCCCGAGTATATCCCATCACCTGTTTTGGAACAACGGTGTATGCACACCTGGTCCCAGTAAAACCAGCAGTCTTAGAAAAACTCCTAAATTCAATGGCAACTTCCATAGCACCTTCTATTTCATAAATGCTGTGAGGCACGCCTTCCTCTCTGATAAAAGCCTCATAAGCTGCATCATACAGGATGACTGAATGGTTTTCCCTGGCATAGTCCACCCACTTTTTAAGCTCTGCTTTGGAAAGGGTTGTACCTGTAGGATTATTAGGATAACAGAGGTATATCATATCAACGGGCTGCCTGGGCAATTCAGGAACAAAGCCGTTTTCGGCATTGCATGGCAGGTAGACGATCCTTTCAAATTCTCCTGAGGCTTTCAAAACTCCCCCCCTTCCAGCCATTACATTAGTATCTACATACACAGGATAAACCGGATCGGTAACGGCCACTATATTTTCGATGCCAAATATCTCCTGTATATTGCCGGTATCGCATTTTGCGCCATCGCTTATAAAAATTTCATCTGCTCCTATTTCTATTCCCCGGGATCTGTAATCATACTCAATAATCTTGTTTATCAAAAAGTCATAACCCTGCTCGGGACCATAACCCTTAAAGGTCTCGGGCTGGGCCATTTCATCCACAGCTTGATGCAAGCTCTTTATTACAGCCTGAGGAAGGGGCCTTGTAACATCTCCAATCCCCAGACTTATTACATTAGCTTCGGGATTTTCAGCCTTAAACTTTGCTACCCTGCGTCCTATCTCAGCAAAAAGATAACTTCCCGATAGTTTAAGGTAGTTTTCATTTATTGTAACCATAGAGCCCATCTCCTCCTCAATTAATGATAATTTCAGTATTAGTCACCGATTAAATTTCCCTATCTACAAATAAGTTGCCGTCTAACAGCCTAATGGTAGCTTTCCTCTGGGCCAAGCCATTTAATACAGAAGTAACCAAAGCAGCACAGGCACCCGACCCGCAAGCCATGGCCTCGCCGTTACAGAGTCTTTTTCGGTAAATCCGTTATCATATACATATTTTCCAACACACCTTATGGCATTCCCGCGCATCTCGGCCTCAGAACCATCTCTATTAAACATCCTCATCTTAAAATCAGTAATCTTTGAAGGCAATATCAGCACAAGACCATCCAAACCGATAGCGAAATGCCTGTCACTTATGGGCCCCGCTGTTCCGGCTGGTCTTTCATCAACTCACCCGGTAACTGATCTAGGCAGCTTATATGCACAATCATTACCCAATCCCTGCATCTTGGTAAATCTCGGCATATATCATCTCCTCTTTATTCTATACTAGCTACAAAAACAAAATCATACCCAATATTTATGTAATTATTTTTTTATAAATGCTATATTTCAGTCGTTAACAGCAATTATAATTAAGATTAATACTGTCATAAGGTATGATTATAATTTATATAATTATATTCTATAATGAATAATACAACTTTTGTCTTGCAGTAAACCAATGCCCATATTGTATAATATATATCACTACTGATAATATCAAAATAATATAAAAGAAATCAGGTGAAGATTTGCATGATAGGAATTAGAATCTGTCTTGCTCTCAACCAAATTGAAGAGATGAAAAAGCTCAAACTATTCTTGACCCAGCAGGGTTTTTCAGTAATCGGCGAACTGACCGATGGAGCGGCAGCTTTAAGGAGTATAAACACCCTGCATCCCGATTTGATCATCGCAGATGCCGATCTGCCGGGTATAAACGGGATTAAACTAGCTGAAATCATAGATGAAGATGACATTGCACCAGTCATTATAATAACCAGCGCAAGCAAGGAAGGCTTGTGGCTGGACCCCAAACAGCCACAGAAGGCGGCCTTTCTTCAACGTCCCATCACCAAAGCAGGCCTCTTGCAAACCATTCAGCTTTCTCTCATGAATTACCACAAGCAAAAGAAACTTAAAGAGGAAATAAAGAAACTAAAGGAGCAATTGGAAGACCGCAAACTTATCGAGAAAGCCAAGGGCATAATTATGAACAAATTTGGAATGACCGAAGAAGAAGCTTACCGCTTGTTGCAAAAAAGAAGCATGGACACAGGAACACCCTTGCGCGAACTAGCAAAAGCCATCATTCTAACCTATCAATTAGACCTTTAAGTCTGGTATAGCGGGCATTTTCATCTTATGTGCGTTGACAGCCCTTAATCTGTTCACCTCCCTAACCAAACCTGGATCTCCGCTTCCCGTTAAAATTACCTGGTCAAGTTGTTTATATGTGATGCCCAATTCCTCTTCATCGGTCTGCCCTGCCCATAAGCCGGCAGTAGGAGGTTTAGATATTATTTTGTCAGGTACACCAAGGTATTTTGCCAGTTCCCATACCTGGGTTTTGACAAGGCCTCCAAGAGGCAATATGTCAACCCCTCCATCACCGTATTTTGTAAAGTAACCCACTTCCAATTCGCTCCTGTTGCCCGTTCCCACAACGATATAATTGTATAGCTTGGCATAATAATATAATGTAATCATCCTAAGCCGGGGCTTTATGTTGCTTGCTGCCAATTTTTCAACTTCCTGAGGAATAATATAATTTGCCTCAAATTCGCGCATTTCTTGAGTTGCCCTTAAATCCGTCAAAATTTGCAGGATGGAATCATATGTTCTTTCAAGGTTAATTTCCGCATAGCGAATTTCAAAGGTTTCAGCAATAAGCCTGGCATCAGCGGCATCCTGGGGTAAGCTGTAACAGGGCATATGAAGCCCTACAACATGGCCGGGTAAAGCACTGCTACATAATGCAGCTACCACTGCAGAATCCACTCCTCCGCTTATGCCCAGAACGCAACCCTTAGCGCCAGCCTCTTCCACCTTATTTCGAATCCATTCCACCAGTTTTTTCGATAATTCTCCATACATATCACTATCATCCCCCTATAAATCAGATGTCATTCAAGCACACTTCACCGGGCTTATTGCCTTTTAAACTCATTCTGATGGCATCAAGAAAAGCTTGTGCTGTATCCAGGGATGTTATGCAGGGTATGGAATTTTCCACTGCCATTCTTCTTATCTTAAAACCAGCTCTTTCGGGGATCCTTCCACGCGTAGGTATATTGATAATAAGATCAGTACTTCGATTTTTTATCACATCATCTATATTACGATTATTACCATCTGACTGGCCCAATTTATTGACTGGTTCGACTTTAATACCGTTCATGTTTAATACCTTTGCGGTACCTTCAGTTGCAAGGATGTTAAAACCCAACTCTTTTAACTCTTTGGCTACATTTACAGCTTCATGCTGATAAATATCTGCCACGGACATCAAGACCGTTCCTTTCCCTGAGAAGCTGTATCCCGCCGCTGCAAGACCTTTATATAGAGCTCCATGCAGATTATCGGCCATTCCCAAAACCTCACCGGTAGATTTCATTTCAGGACCCAAACCGACTTCAGTCATTGGCAGTTTGTCAAGAGAAAACACCGGTACTTTGACAGCGACAATATTCCCGGAAGGCCTCAGGCCCGTACCGTAGCCTAAATCTTTTAATTTTTGCCCCAACATTGCCCTGGTAGCCAGTTCTACCATCGGTGTACCTGTCACCTTGCTAATAAAAGGCACCGTGCGGCTGGAACGTGGATTTACTTCTATGACATAAAGCTTGCCGTTGTGTTCTATAAATTGGATGTTTATGAGACCTCTTATTTTTAACGCTATTGCCAGTTTGGCAGTATAATCAACAATTTTCTGTATAATAGCACCAGATATATTCCTTGGAGGATACACCGATATACTGTCCCCCGAATGGATCCCCGCCCTTTCAATATGCTCCATTATCCCTGGAATCAGGATATCCTGGCCATCACATACAGCATCCACTTCAATCTCTCTGCCTCTGATGTACTTATCAATGAGCACCGGGTGTTCATATTTGGTTCGGTTAATAATGCTCATGAATTCTGCAACATCTTTATCGGTGTAAGCAATCTCCATTCCCTGACCACCCAACACATAAGAAGGTCTCACGAGCACCGGATATCCCAATTTTTCAGCCACATCTACCGCTTCTTCGATGCCAAAGGCTGTGCCTCCTTCAGGCCTTGGTATTCCAAGCTGTTCGAGGAGAACATCGAATTCCTTTCTATCCTCAGCTTTGTTGATATACTCCGGCGGTGTGCCCAGGATCCTGTATCCAGCTTCATGGATGGACTTTACAAGCCCTATGGCACTTTGTCCTCCAAACTGCACCATCACCCCATCGGGTTTCTCTTTGTCAAGTACATTTAGCACAAACTCCGGCACAAGAGGTTCGAAATACAGTCGATCTGAAATATCAAAATCTGTACTTACGGTTTCAGGATTATTGTTTATTATAACAGCCTGATAACCTAGTTTTTTCAGCGCCCATATAGAGTGTACCGAACAGTAGTCAAATTCTATGCCCTGGCCAATTCGGATGGGACCAGAACCTATTATCACCACTTTTGGTTTTGTACCCGGGTCAACCTCATTCTCATCACCGTAGGAAGAATAATAATAAGGACTTACTGCTTCAAATTCCGCAGCACAGGTATCCACAACTTTATATACCGGCAGTATGCCATATTCTTTTCTCTTTCTCTGGATGTCCTTTACATCAGCTTTCACAAATCTTGCTATGGCACTATCTGAAAAGCCCATGTTTTTACAGCGTTTAAGGGTCAGTTTATCTAGTTCCCGGTTTGATATCTTTTTTAATTCTTCTTCCTGCTTCACTATGTTAGATATTTTATGGAGAAAAAAAGCATCAATTCCGGTTGTGCGACTGATCTCACTCACCGAAATTCCCCTACGCAAGGCTTCCCCAACTATAAACAGGCGCTCATAGGTCTTTTGTCCCAATTTTTTAGCTATTTCCCGATCGCTTAAATCCGATAGATAAGGCAATTCTAAGGAATCAAAACCTAATTCCAGCGAATATATGGCTTTCATCAAAGCCATTTCAAAGGTTGAACCTATGGCCATTACTTCCCCCGTAGCTTTCATTCGTGTCCCCAGGGTGACATCAGCTTTTACAAATTTATCAAAGGGCCACCTTGGTATTTTTACTACTACGTAATCAAGGGATGGCTCAAAACAAGCATAGGTCTTACCGGTTACGCTGTTTTGAATTTCATCCAGACCGTAACCTAAAGCTATTTTGGTTGATACTTTAGCAATAGGATATCCCGTAGCTTTGGACGCTAAAGCGCTGGAGCGACTGACCCTCGGATTTACCTCAATAACATAGTACTTCATGCTTTTAGGATCCAGAGCAAATTGTATATTACAACCACCTTCAATTTTCAAGGCGTTGATAATATTTATCGAGGCAGTCCTCAGCATTTGGCATTCCTTATCCCTGAGAGTTAAGGACGGCGCCACTACAATGCTATCACCTGTGTGTATGCCCACAGGATCCAAATTTTCCATATTACAAACAGTTATACAATTACCTTTACCGTCACGGACCACCTCATATTCAATTTCCTTCCAGCCTTCAACCGACTTTTCTATTAAAACTTGATTAACGCGGCTCAACCTGAGTCCATCAGCAGCTATTTCTAATAGTTCAGCATCATTGTTTGCAATCCCCCCACCAGTTCCTCCCAATGTATAAGCCGGGCGCACCACCACCGGATATCCAATCTGGTTTGCAAATTCCAGAGCTTCTTCATGATTGCAAGCCACCATGCTTTCTATGACGGGCTGTCCTATCTCATCCATGGTCTTTTTAAAAAGCTCCCTATCCTCGGCTTTTTTTATTGAGTCTACCGAAGTCCCCAGCAATTTTACATTATATTTGTCCAGAAAACCCTTTTCTGCCAAACTCACAGCCAAATTTAAACCGGTTTGTCCTCCAAGGGTGGGAAGAATACTGTCCGGTCTCTCCTTTTTTATTATATTTTCTATTATTTCAACCGTTAGCGGTTCAATGTACACTCTATCAGCCATATTCATATCTGTCATTATGGTTGCAGGATTGCTGTTTACCAGGATGACCCGCACCCCTTCTTCTTTTAAAGCCCGGCAGGCTTGGGTGCCAGCATAATCAAATTCCGCTGCCTGCCCGATGATTACGGGGCCAGATCCGATAACCAGCACCGAATTTATATCCCTTTTTTTAGACATCCCAATCTTCCTTTCAGGCAAAATTTAGTTTCCTATAAGATCCAAAAATTCATCGAAAATGAAATTGGTATCAGCAGGGCCCGGACAAGCTTCCGGATGGAACTGTATCCCCAATATAAGGCGATCTTTATATTTTAAACCTTCAATTGTTCCATCATTGAGATTTATATGAGTAACTTCTATTTTCTTTGAATCTATAGTTTCGCTCTTAACTGTATAGCCGTGATTTTGAGATGTAATATAAGTGCGTCCCCTGGTTAAATCTACAACGGGATGATTGCATCCTCGATGTCCGTATTTTAACTTTTCGGTATCCGCCCCCAATGTCAATGCCAATAGCTGGTATCCCAGGCATATTCCCAGAACTGGTTTACATTCTATAAGAACTTTTATAGTGTCTACTGCTTGCACATTATCCTTTGGATCCCCCGGCCCATTGGAAAGCAAAACAGCATCTGGATTAACGCCAAGAATTTGATCTGCTTTAGTATTAGCCGGAAATACCGTTACCTGACAGCCTCTAGTTTTAAGGGATTCAATGATACTCCGTTTGACACCGAAATCAATTACCGCTATGTGATGCCCCTCTCCCGGAATGGTATATACCTTTTTGGTCATTACATGCTCCACCGGTTTATGCAACCTGTATTCCTTAAGTTGGAGGATATCCTCATCTGCTGGAGGATAAGGAGTTATAAGACCATTCATTGTGCCCTTTTCTCTTATTCTCCTGGTAAGAGCTCTGGTATCAATGCCCTGGAGAGCTACAATCTTGTTTTTGTATAAATATTCCTCAAGAGTTTGTGTAGACATCCAGTTGTTTGGTTTACTGCAGGCTTCTCGAACGATAAACCCCCTTACCCTCGGGATTTCGGACTCTATATCCATCTTGTTAATGCCGTAATTGCCTACCATCGGAAAGGTCATAACAACAATTTGCCCATAGTAAGACGGATCGGTTAAAGTCTCCTGATAACCCGTCATGCCAGTAGTAAATACCACTTCACCTACCACCTTATCTAAAGCTCTAAAACAAGTTCCTTCAAAAATTGAACCGTCCTCTAATACCAAAAAGCCCATCTTATCCCTCTTTTCTCAATGTCACCGAATGCATAACCACATCAACCATCATTTTTATTGCAAATAAAACTACATTAATTTTGTATAAATATGCAAAATTTTGTATTAAGAAGGTCAATAAAACGGCACTGACCTCAAATGATGACAGGAATTCTAGA
>DUMD01000108.1 GCA_012840065.1 Clostridia bacterium | reverse complement strand
GTTTCCATAATTTTCTGGCAAACCTCAAGGCGGAGGATTACATTAACCAGAGATTGGGCAGGTCCATCGTGAATTTCCCGAGCCAACCGTCTCCTCTCCTCCTCCTGGACCTTGATAATCTGAAAGCCCAGCTGTTGCCGCTGTTGAATGGATTCCACTTTATTATTTAACTCCCGAAAACTTCCTCTAAGATAGTCCATGGTTACACTTATCTGATTGAGCAGATTTTCTGCTTTCCTGATTATAAAATCAAGATTTTTCAAGTTTCTTTCTAATTCATCCCTTTTATCCCTTAGCTGTTTTTCCCATTCCCTGGCTAAGGCAAGTTTAACTTGAAAGTCCTGGGCCCGTTCATAGGCTTCCTTTATATCTTCTTCGCTATATTTAGAAAAATTACGGCTAACCTCTATCAAACGAAGACGGGAAGCCTTGCTCTGCGCCTCCAAACTTTCCACAAGCTCAATGGAATTTCTTACCTTTCCCTTAATAACTTCCAATTCCCCTTCGATTCGCTTTTGTTCAGACCGGGCCATTTCTATCACGTCGTAAATTTCCGACCGACTTGTTTCTATACTCTCCAGAGTTTTTTCAATAATTTTTTCCAAGGTAGACAAGTCAAAATTGGCAGCCAATTCATTTCTCCTCCAAATTTACTTAAAAATTCCCTTATCCCCTCTATCTTTTCTAGGGACAAAAGCATAAACCTAATTAACTAGTTGTTATAAAAGAAAATTAATTTTAATCTCCTAGAGGTTATTGTTTTATTAATCTTTCCTAGCCAATTTTCCTTCCAAAGAAAAAAACTTCTACCAATAAAGAAGGTCTAAAAAATTATAAAAAAGCACCGCATTTAATAAGTGCGGTGCACGATAATTTTCAAAATTCTTTACTCAATATCTCTCCAACAATCTGATAGCCTAATTCGTTTAAATGAACCCCATCGTACTGAAGAACCCGGTCAAAACCGGCTTCCTTTAAAGGAGTATAGAGATCAATTAGTTTAACCTTTTCTTCCCTACTTAACTGGGTAAGCTGTTCATTATAAGCAGCAACCATTTGACAGTAGTCTTGGGGAAGATTAACTTCATCTACAAGGGTGGTGGTGAGAAACCAAACTTCGCATCCAATCTCATCCCGCAAATAGTGAAGAATTTTTCTCATATATTCCTTATGTTTTTCTGGCGTAAACAATCTTTCATTAAACAAAGCCATCTGGGCATCGTTCAAACCAAAGCCGACCAAAACCAAATCCGGTTTGATTTTCCCTACATCCCGTTTCATTCTATTAATTCCGCCTAAGGCGGTATCCCCCGGCACTCCCCGGTTAAAAATCTGCCATTTCCGGTCCGGGTATTTTGCTTCCAACAGTCTTTTTAAAACCTGACGATAGCTATGCTTTTCCGCCACGTCCCAACCATAAGCAATACTGTCCCCAAAAGCTACTATTCTCATTTTCTTCCCTCTTAATCTTGATAACTTCTTCCCTTTTAACCTTGATAACCAAACAGTTCCTGCGCAGTCTTTTTCAAGAGTTCTACCTTATCCAATCTTTCCCAGGGCAAATCTAAGTCATTCCGACCAAAATGGCCGTAAGCTGCGGTCTGGGCATAGATAGGACGGCGCAGCTGTAGATTGTCAATAATAGCCGCCGGTCTTAAATCAAAACAGCGATTAATCAATTCTACCAGTTGTTCCTCGACTAGTTTACCGGTACCAAAGGTATCTACCCGGATAGACACAGGGCGGGCTACTCCAATAGCATAAGCTACCTGAACCTCACAGCGGTCAGCCAGGCCAGCTGCCACCAGATTTTTAGCCACATGGCGAGCTGCATAGGCGCCGGAACGGTCTACTTTAGTGGGATCTTTTCCGGAGAAAGCTCCTCCTCCATGACGGGCTATACCGCCATAGGTATCAATAATAATCTTGCGACCGGTTAAACCAGCATCACCTTGGGGGCCGCCTACCACAAACCTGCCGGTGGGGTTGATAAAATAGCGGGTTTGCTCATCTAAAAATTCTGCCGGAATAACAGGTTTAATCACTTTTTCAATTATATCTTTTTTCAAGGTATCAAGGGAAACTTCCGCATCATGCTGAGCTGAAACAACTACTGTATGCACTCGAACGGGTTTATCTCCCTCGTACTCTACAGTAACTTGGGTTTTTCCATCCGGCCTAAGATAGCTAAGCTCTCCACTTTTTCTTACCTCAGCTAATCTGCGGGCCAAGTTTTGAGCCAAAGTAATTGGCATGGGCATATATTCGGGAGTTTCATTAGTAGCATAACCAAACATCATTCCCTGATCCCCAGCACCAATAGTGTCATATAAATCTTCATCATTAGCATTTTCTCTAGCTTCCAAAGCTCTATCTACACCCATGGCAATATCAGGGGACTGCTCATCAATGGCAGTAATTACAGCACAGGTATCACAATCAAAACCGTATTTTGCTCTGGTATAACCTATTTTTCTAACTGTTTCCCGAACGATTTTAGGAACATCCACATAACAATTGGTAGTAATCTCACCAAAAACAAAAACTAAACCGGTTGTAACAGAAGTTTCGCATGCAACCCGGGCATAAGGGTCCTGACTGTAAATAGCATCTAAAATTGAATCAGAAATCTGGTCAGCCATTTTGTCCGGATGTCCCTCGGTAACGGATTCCGAAGTAAACAAATGCCGTGTCTTTAGATTTTTTTGGTCCAAGGTTTTTTCCTCCTCCTCAACACCTTAAATAATTAACCAGGAAACTCAAAACCTCTTCCCGGCAGGAAGAGGTTGAGCAATCTTAACTCAACTCTCATCTTCCAGAGATTACTCTGCAGGAATTAGCACCGCACAGCCAGGCTGCCGGTTGCCGGGTTTCTTTGGGCCTGTCCCTCCACCGCTCTGGATAAGAGTATGAGACTATCCCTTAGTAACAGTTCTCTAATCTATTTTCCTTTTACTAAAAAACTAGACGTCTTTTAAATAAAGTTAGTTTAGCATCAAACAAAGAAAAAACTTCATCTGCTGCCCAAATCTCTGTTTACATCTTCTTCGCTCTATTCTACTACACCCAATCTTGGCCTGTCAAGTTAAGTCGAAAATACTATTGATTTCCGGACCCGGCCTAAAATCTCTTAATTCACCAAAATTATTTCCACCACAATTATTAAATTTTTTGAAAAATATTTTTAAGCAAAAATTAAAAAATGATTTTTTTAACCTAAAAGGAATATTTGGCTCCTTTACAGAAAAAATAAGAAAATTAACTAGCGGGGAGATGTTTTCTATAAATGAATAGAAAAAGGTTTTTAACTCTATTTATTGCTATTGTTTTTGTATTAGGAACAACTCATATGAAGTATGGACAAGCCTTTACTTCCAACAAGAACGGCAGCAGAAACAGTCCGGGTATCCCGGTTCTGCTCTACCACCACCTGGTACCCGAGAAAGAAAACCCCGATCCCCAAAATTCGGGAATAGTAACGGTGGAAAGCTTTGAACAGCAAATAAAATACCTAGCCGTAAACGGATACAAAACCGCTACCCTAGAGGAGTTAGAAAAATATATTCAAAATCAGAAAGACTTACCTCCTAAAACAGTAGTTATAACCTTTGACGACGGTTATCAAAGTAATTACCTCTACGCTTATCCCATTTTGAAAAAATATGGTTTTAAAGCTACTATCTTTGTCATAACATCCTATTTAAGAGAAAGTCCTGCTCAGCCCAATTCTGAAGAGGGTTTTGCTTATCTTTCCTGGCCTGAACTGGAAGCAGGAAACGATGTTTTTAGCTATCAAAGTCATAGCCATAGCCTGCACTGGGAAAATGAGGGAGGGCCTGCCATCTACCAACTTAAATCAGAGGATATCAAAGGAGATTTAGTTTATTCTTCCCAACTCTTGGGATCCCGCTACTTTTCCTATCCCTTTGGGGCCTACGACGAAAGAGCAAAAGATCTGGTAGCTCAAGCAGGCTATACCATGGCCTTTACCACTAAAGAAGGGGTTGTTCGTCCCGGAGATGATCCCCTGGAACTTAAAAGATTCCCTGTTTTCAGTTGGACAAAGCTCCGCCAATTTGTCAGCATTATTAATCAACAAAAATAATAGAAAACCTACCTTAAAAAACAGTGCCTTTGAAAAAAGGGCTGTTTTTTCTTTGCTAAATTTTAAAGTAAAATTTATTCTAAAATAGCCCCCAACAGCATTTACCTACTATAGTTAGAGCAGAGAATAAAAAATAAAGAAGTGTTGCTAATCAAAAAAGTAACAGCTTTATTTGACATATGCTCATAATACTGGTAAGATAAATGTACAAATACATGATCTCACTAGGAGGTGGAAAAAATGAAAATTGCTGTCCCATCTGACAATGGAAAAAATATTGCGGCCCACTTCGGCAGATGTAATTGCTTCTGTATTTATACTATCGAAAATAGAAAAATTAGTTCTAAAGAAATTAAACTAAATAATTTCACCGAACACGGCGGTAAAGGATCAAAAGCCATAATTCATAAAGACAACCATCTACAGGGAAGGAGTCACCACAGCCACGGTCCAGTTCTGAAGGCCCTAAAGGGATGTAACCTGGTTATTTGCAAAGGTATGGGATTTAGAATTGCCAAAGATCTTAAAAACATAGGAATAAAACTAATATTTACAACTGAGTCTTCGGCAGATCAGGCTGTTAAGCTTTACTTGGAAGGAAAACTAATTGAAAGCAATCAGAATTTCTGCAGCTGTTCCCATTAAAAGCTTACCCCTAAAAACAGTACTCCTTCCAAGGAAGTTGAAGAAGGTACCTACAGCAAAAAAAAGATGAGCATAATGATAAATACCTGAATATTAAGTATAGGAAAAACAATAATACAGATTGTAGAGAGTCAAGCTTGAATTGGGAAATAATTCAAGCTTGACTCTCTATGACTTTAATATATTTTTTCCTTGTAAATACATAGAATATGCCGTATACGATTATAAACACGCCTATACTTATAACTGTTGGTATTGTCAACCTATACTTCATAAGGTCGCTTAATACTGAAATGGCAACTAGGCTGTGGATTATCCCTACTATTAGGGGTAGTAGAAAAAACATACCTACCTGCTTGGAAACTGATTCTTGGATTTCAAGATCTGTTGTTCCCAATTTTCTCAGTATTTCATATTTGCCTTTATCTCTGAAGGATTCGCTTAAGACCTTAAAATAGATTATACTGCCTGTAGCAAATACAAACACTAAAAATAAGAAGGCCCCAAGGAAATATACTATCCCAACTAAATCATACATTGTAGCGCCAGCTATAAAATAGGTATATAATCCAGACTCCCTAGATAGTACCTGAGCTAGCTGAAAAGTTAAATCCTTTGTGTTCTCAGGATTATCCAGTATGATTCCATTAAACTGTTTCTCTTCAAATTTAAGCTTTAATGTTTCATATTTTTCATCATTGACAACAACACAAGGATAAGGCACTCCTCCGCCAAACAAGGGAACCTTTACTCTATCTTTTATTTTATAAGTCTCATCCCCTACTTTTAAATCCTTTCTTTCCAACATGCTCATCCATACCCCGGGTTTTTCTATATATGCCGCCTCTTCCCCTAACTGTCCAATTTTAGATATTACCTTTTCTCTGTCTTTAACATTAAGATCTGATAATACCTTTTGAAAAGTAGATAATTTTACTACTATAACCCGGGATTCAGGAATAAATAGAAAGTTGGCTTTCTCCCTTAATTCAACCTTGTGGGGTGAATTTTCTATTATTTCATCTACCTTATTTATTTCTTCCTGCTTGTTAGAAATATAAGTAACAGTATAGGGAACCTCTATTTTATGATTTTCATTTACAAAGTATCTAAGAGAACTTATTGTGCCAAAGGAAGTTATACAGGTAGTTACCAAGACTGCTGCTGCTGCAAAGGTCCTATAGTTGTCCTTAATTCTAAAGGCTAGATTTGAAAAACTTATAATGTTTGTGCCTTTATATAGAAAATCTTTTCTTTTTATAAAATACCTAATAAGCATAGATAAAAAAGAGCCAAACAGCCAATAGGTGCCTATTATCACCAGAATTACTGTCAACATAAAAGCAGTGCCAAATCCGAATTTACCATAATTTACTGCAATATAATAGGCAACACCTATGATTATTAAGGAAGCAATTCCTTTTAAATAATTAACTTTGGGGAGTTCTTCCGCTTTCTTCAATGTGTTCATCAAATCGATTAAGCTGGTTTTGATGATATCTAAATATCCCTTTAGAAAAGTTATAAATAAAATAACTGAGTAAACAGCTACCGTTTCTATAATAGCCTTTTCTGATATGAAGAAGTTTATTCTCATATTCAGCAAGGCTGCCTTTGCCAGCAACATAAGAAACAATTTGCTGAACAATACGCCAAGCAACAGACCGACAACCAAAGACATTATCCCCAATAATAATCCTTCTGCTGCAAAAATAAAGGCAATTTTGTAGTTGTCAATTCCCATGAAGACATATATGCCCAGTTCCCTTTTTCTTTGTTTTAAGAAGAAGTTGCTGGAATACATAATGAAGAATATCAGAAATAAGATCATGAGCATAGATGCGACCATAGATGAACTTTTTACATACATAGAGATACTCTTTGCCTCTATAAATTGAGGATTGTGTCTCATAGAGACAAAATTATAATAGGTGGCTACTGAAAAAATCATTGCCATTAGATACATGCCATAAGTCTTTATATCCCTCCTGAAATTCATAATGGTCAGTTTAAAAGAGTTCACCTACGCCACCTCCTACAGAACCAATAAAGTCTATAATTCTCTTGAAGAACTCCTTTCTGCTAGAATCCTTATCTATTCTGGCATGAATTTTTCCATCCTTTAAATATAGAATTCTCTTGGAATAACTGGCTGCAAAGGCATCATGAGTAACCATTATAATAGTTGCATTCAATTCCTCATTCATCCTCAAAAGGCATTGCAACAGTTCCTGTGAGGATTTAGAATCCAATGCTCCAGTAGGCTCATCAGCAAAAACTATAGATGGTGATGTAATAAGTGCCCTGGCTGCTGCCACTCTTTGTTTTTGCCCCCCTGACAATTGATAAGGATATTTCTTAAGGTGATCCTTTAATCCAAAGAACTCGCTTAATTTTCCCACTTTTTCTTTTATTTCCTTTACATTTACATTTGAAAGAGCCAAGGGCAATGCTATGTTATCCTGAACAGACATGTTGTCTAATAAATTAAAATCCTGAAATAAAAATCCAATGTTATTTCTCCTGAATATTGAAAGCTCTCTATTTTTCATAGTTAAAATACTCTTACCTTCATAGCAGATATCCCCGGAAGTAGGTCTATCAATTGTAGATAGAACATTTAACAGAGTAGTCTTACCTGCACCTGACGGTCCCATTATCCCTAAGAACTCTCCCTTATATACCTTCAGGTCAATACCATCCAGAGCTGCAAAAACCATTCCCTTTGAACCATATTCCTTTCTTAAATTCTTTGTTTCCAGTACTATTCCCATAGAATCCCCTCCAACTTCATTAAAAAATTCTCTCCTATAAAAAGAGAGAATTTTTTATCTATATTTTAAGTTCTTATAGTAGTTTCATTCCATCACTTATGGTGACAATAGGGCTTTTTAGATTACATTTTTGTCACTCTTAAATAATCTGCTAATTTGTAAAAAATTATTTTGAATTCAGTGTATTTTTCCACCTGAGAGGATACTTCAATATTAAAATTCAATTGGTCTGCAACCTTTTTGCAAATATAAAGTCCCATGCCTGTAGACTTGCTCGTCCTTCTGCCATTTTCTCCTGTAAATCCCCTATCAAAAATCCTAGATAGATCCTTTTCAGGAATACCCATTCCATTATCCCAGATAGTAAGTATTACACTTTCATCAGTTTCTTCTCCATGTATTTTAACTTTTCCATTAGCATCCACATACTTACAGGCATTGTTGATTATCTGCTCTATCACATAATAGGCCCACTTTCTATCAGTAAATATGTTGAAATCCAGATTATCTATTTCCACTTCTATTTTCTTTGATATAAATGAACTCATATTGTTCTTAACCACATTTTTAACCAGGCTGCTTAAGTTTACTTCTTCCACTATAAAATCCTGACTGTAGCTGGAGGCCCTGCTCATATGGAGTACCTGATTCACAAGAAAGTTTATCCTTTCTGTTTCCTGCCTTAACTCTTTAGACAGATCATACAGCTCTTCTTCCTCTAATTTATCAACCATAAGCTCACAAACTGATAAAGGTATTTTGATTTCGTGAACCCATTTTGTTATATAATCATTCATTTCCTCTAAATTCCTCTTTAGTTCCTCTGACTCCCTCAGCTTTTCCTTATTCTTTATGTCAATAATATCCCTTATTAGTCTTTGCTCCAATTTATTTCCCCCTGGGGCAACGCTATCTATATTTTCTCCAAGTTCTATGGCCCTTTTTAATTCCCCATATGCACTTCTCCACTTTGCATAGCCTATGGCTAAAAACATTAGGAAAACAGAAAATAATAGCAAATTCAAATAGGAAATATCTAATAATGACTTGTGTAAATCGCTACTGCTTATCAATATTAAATTCACTATGAGGATCAATAGGAAGAAACAGAGAATAGGCCTGGATGAATCCTTTAAATATTTAAATATGCTCATGGTATCATATATCCTTGTGATTTTTTCGTTACTATGAAATTCTTCAAGCCCATATTCTCTAATTTATTCCTAAGCCTGTTCACATTTACGGTTAAAGTATTTTCACTGATAAAGTATTCGCTTTCCCAAAGAACTCTCATAATCTTGTCTCTGGGTACAATCTTCCCTTTGTTCCTCATAAGAAGTTGAAGTATTTTAAATTCATTTTTAGTAAGTTCTACATTTTCTCCTTTATAGGTAAGGGTTCCGTCATTAATATTTAAAATAGCTCCTTCACATTCAATTATCTGTTCATTAGCTTGTCCATAGGAATAAGTTCTTCTGATAAGAGCCTGTACTTTTGCCAATAATATATCCATAGAGAATGGCTTAGTCACATAATCATCTCCACCCATGTTAACTGCCATTACTATATCCATATTGCTATCCCTTGAAGAAAGAAATATAATTGGAACCTTAGATATATCCCTAATCTTTCTGCACCAGTAGAATCCATCAAAATAAGGCAGGTTTATATCCATAATAACTAAGTGAGGGTTGTGTTTTGCAACCCCCTGTAATATATCTTCAAAATTCTCCACAACTATTCCCTCATAGCCCCACTTGGAAATACCTTCTTTTATGTTATTACAAAGAGCTTTATCATCTTCCACTATAAAGATCTTGTACACAATATCACCTCATTTAGTGTAAAAATCTGCCTTACTGCTACCCATAACAGCTTTATATAAATTACCTGCTATACTCTTTTTATTTCCATATTTACCCTACATCTCCTTGTCCCAGTTTAATCATTTCTTCTTAGCCCTGCAATACTAGATTTAAATGAACATTAAATTATCTTTCAACTCTATTTGCTCATTCTTGAATTAATTGCTTTGTAAGTTAACCTTCTTTTTCTAAAAACCACCTTTTATCCCGCATACTCCTCTCATATTCTTATATTTATTTTACTAACTGATAAATCGGATTTATTTAATTCCAAACTCATTCTTTTTAGCAATTCTTTTTCCCTTAAACTTATAAATGTTTCCTATCCTCACATGCTATACCATGTCTAGTGGCACTGCCCTTCCGACTATTCCCCCTAGCAAAAGAATTCACACCCTAACATTTTTTACTAAAATTCATTTCTTGTTTCTTTTTCCTCGAAAAAGTTAATCCTAACTAGGTAATCCAAAATAAGCTCTTATCATCCACAAAAAAACTCCTGGCACTTGATGCTTTCCAAAACCTGATTTTTTATTTATTAATTTCTGTAATTCTACCGTTTTTCCTCTTTAGCAAAAATTTCTTCTCCAAACACCCTAAAGGCACCCAAAAAATAAAGCTCTGGTTATGTTATAGTAAAAGAATAGTTTTTTCATAGGATAAGGAAGCGGGGTAAGTAAAAAAGGAAGCCCATTTGGGCTTCCTTTTGCTGCTAGGTTTATTTTTTCAGCCAGGGCATCATCTGTCTCAGCCCTGCCCCTACCTTCTCAATCAAATGCTCGGATTCCATGCGGGCCATGGCATTGAAGGTCGGCCGGTTAGCCTGGTTTTCCAGGATCCATTTGCGGGCAAATTCACCACTTTGGATTTCGGACAATACCTTCTTCATTTCTTTCCGGGTTTCTTTATTAATAATGCGTTTTCCTACCGTCATATCACCGTACTGGGCAGTATCACTCACAGAATAGCGCATCCAAGACAGACCGCCTTCATAAATCAAATCCACAATCAGCTTTAATTCATGTAGACATTCAAAATAAGCAATTTCCGGCTGGTAGCCTGCTTCCACCAGAGTATCGAAACCGGCTTTAACTAACTCGCTGACCCCCCCGCAGAGTACAGCCTGCTCACCAAAAAGATCGGTTTCCGTTTCTTCCCGAAAAGTAGTTTCAATTACGCCCGCCCGGGTACTGCCAATCCCTTTGGCATAAGCTAGGGCCAGCTGGGTTGCTTGGCCGGTATAATCCTGGTAAACAGCAAATAAAGCGGGAACCCCTATTCCCTCCTGGTAGGTCCGGCGTACCATATGGCCGGGGCCTTTAGGAGCAACCATAAATACATCTACAAATTCCGGGGGGACTACTTGACCGAAATGAATGTTAAAACCATGGGAAAATGCTAGAGCCATTCCCGGTTTGAGGTAAGGAAGAATTTCCTTTTTATAGGTTTCTGCCTGTTTTTCATCAGGGATCAAAATTTGAATCACATCTGCCTGTTGAGCAATTTCTGCTACCGTACATACTTTAAAACCATAGGCCTCAGCCTTTTCCCAGGACGGACTGCCTTTCCTCAAGCCAATCCTAACATCCAAGCCGCTGTCTTTTAAGTTTTGAGCTTGGGCATGACCCTGACTGCCATAACCAATAACACCAATAACCTTACCCTGCAGATATTTTAAATCCGCATCTTGATCATAATACATTCTTGCCATTTCTTATTCCTCCTCTACATATTGTACAGTTTTGTTCCCACGAACCAGGGCAATTTGTCCGGTTCGGACTAATTCCTTAATTCCATAGGGGGTCAATAACTGTAATATCCCTTCCAACTTATCCTGATCCCCTGTAACTTCAATAACCAAGGTCTCCGTACCGGCATCTACTATTTTGGCCCGGAAAATATCCACAATTTGGATTATTTCAGACTTGACCGAGGGGGGAGCATAAACCTTTATTAAACACAGCTCCCGTTCAATCAAGGGATCATTGGTAATATCACTAATTTTAATCACGTTGACCAATTTATGCAATTGTTTAATTACCTGCTCCAGGGTTTCCGAATCTTCATCCACGACCAGAGTAATCCTGGTAATTCCCGCTTTTTCCGTTTCCCCCGCGGCAATACTGATGATATTATAGCCTCGCCGGCTGAAAAGAGCAGAAATCCGAGTTAATACCCCGGGCTGATTTTCCACAAGCACGGCCAGAATATGCTTCATTCTTCCTCCCCCCTAATCACTTGATGGAGTCCAGCTCCGGCAGGAACCATTGGAAAGACGTTTTCCTCAGGTTCAACTAGAAAGTCAAGAATTACAGGGCCGTCAAAGTCCAAAGCTTCTTTAATGGCCGGTTCTACCTCTTCCTTGCTTTTAACCCTTATACCCTTAGTTCCGTAGGCCTCAGCCAATTTAACAAAATCCGGGTTGCCCTGAAGAGTGGTGGAAGAATACCTACGGTTAAAGAACAATTCCTGCCACTGTCTGACCATTCCCAGATAACCGTTGTTAAGGATGGCAATTTTAACCGGTAGTCGATAATTAACAGCAGTAGCCAATTCTTGAATATTCATCTGGATACTACCGTCCCCAGCAATATCAAATACAACCTGATCGGGGCAACCGGCCTGAGCACCAATGGCAGCGGGGAAACCATAGCCCATGGTCCCTAAACCGCCGGAGGTAATCAGCTGGCGTGGACGAAGGCAGCGAAAATACTGGGCGGCCCACATTTGATTCTGGCCGACCTCTGTAGTAATAATGGCTTCCCCCTGGGTAAGCCGGCAGATTTCTTCCACCACAAACTGGGGTCTCAGCTTATCATCCTGTTTATAGTTTAATGGATATTTTTCCTGCCAGTCCTTAACCTGCTCTTTCCACTCTTTTTTATCTTGGAGAGGTTCAAGTTTATTTATTAGAGCCCGCAAAACACTTTTAGCATCTCCCACAATGGGAATATCTACCCGCACATTCTTCCCTATTTCCGCCGGGTCAATATCAATATGAATTATTTTGGCCTTGGGGGCAAAGTGGGTAATATCTCCCGTTACCCGGTCGTCAAAGCGGGCTCCTACCGCAAGTAATAAATCGCATTCGGATACGGCATAATTTGCCGCTACAGTACCGTGCATTCCCACCATCCCCAGGTTAAGAGAATGGTCCCCCGGTAAAACCCCCAGTCCCATCAGGGTAGTTACCACCGGTACCTTAATCAGTTCAACCAATTCTAGCAATTCCTGCTGGGCTCCGGAAATTGCCACTCCTCCCCCGGCCATAATTACCGGTTTTTGAGCTTCCGCCAAGGCCTCAGCTGCCAACTGAATCTGTCTGGGATGGCCATGATAGTTAGGCTTATAGCCCGGCAAATGCAGCTTCTCCGGAAAATCTGCCTCGGTTGAGTTTACCTGCACGTCTTTGGGTAAATCTATCAAGACCGGACCGGGGCGGCCGGTAGAAGCGATATGGAAAGCCTCCAACATAATCCTGGGCAAATCCTCAACTTTCTTCACCAAGTAGCTATGTTTAGTAATAGGAAGAGTTATCCCGGTAATATCAGCCTCCTGGAAAGCATCTGTCCCTAATAAATTGGTCGCTACCTGGCCGGTTATGGCCAATAGAGGTACCGAATCCATATATGCATTGGCAATCCCCGTAACCAAATTGGTAGCTCCCGGGCCGGAAGTAGCAATACAGACCCCTACCTTGCCGGTGGCCCGGGCATATCCATCAGCAGCATGAACGGCCCCCTGCTCATGCCTGGTAAGAATATGTCTTATTTCACAATCATAAAGAGCATCATAGAGGGGTAAAACCGCTCCCCCGGGATAGCCGAAAACGGTATCTACACCAACTCGTTTCAGCGCCTCCAGAACTATCTGCGCTCCAGTCCTCACACTTCCGCACCTTCCCTTCTATTTTCTCTCTTTAAGAATTGCTCCCGTATTTGCTGAAGTAACCAATTCAGCATAACGATTGAGATAACCGTGGGTTATTTTAGGCTCTGGCTGTTTCCAGACCCGGCGTCTGGCCGCCAATTCTTCTTCACTTACTTTTAAGTCCAAACGTTTGTTGGGAATATCTATTTCAATTAAATCCCCTTCTTTTACCAAGGCAATGGGGCCGCCCTCCATTGCTTCCGGTGAAATATGGCCGATAGATGCCCCTCTGGTTGCTCCGGAAAATCTTCCGTCTGTAAGCAGAGCTACTTCTTTATCCAAGCCCATGCCGGCAATGGCAGAAGTAGGAGTAAGCATTTCCCTCATTCCAGGTCCTCCCTTAGGACCTTCATAACGAATAACTACCACATCTCCTGCTTTAATCCGACCGGCCAGAATAGCATCCACAGCCTCTTCCTCGGAATCAAATACCCGGGCCCTACCTGTGTATTTTAACATCTCCGGAGCAACCGCCGACTGTTTCACCACTGCCCCGCAAGGAGCCAAACTACCATAAAGTACGGCAATCCCTCCGTCCTCATGATAAGGATTTTCCAAAGGTCTAATTACTTCATAATCTACTACTTCAACCTGGGCTAAATTTTCCCGGACAGTCTTGCCGGTAACTGTCGGTAAATCAAGATTAATTAAACCTTTCCGGCTTAATTCCCTCATTACTGCCTGAATACCACCGGCCTTCCACAAATCTTCAATATGATGTTTCCCTGCCGGGCTGAGCTGGCAAAGGTGAGGAGTAACTTGGCTAATTTCATTAAATAATTTAAGGTCTAATTGTAAGCCCAGTTCATGAGCAATGGCCGGCAAATGCAGAGCGGTATTAGTAGAACAACCTAAAGCCATGTCTACGGTTAAAGCGTTTCTTAAGGCCGCTTCGGTCATAATCTGCCGGGCAGTTATTCCCTTTTCCCACAATTCCATAATCTTCATCCCTGCTAACTTTGCCAGACGGATCCGTTCGGAATAAACCGCCGGAATAGTTCCGTTTCCAGGAAGGCTAATACCTAAAGCTTCCGTCAGGCAATTCATGCTGTTAGCCGTAAACATTCCTGAACAGGAACCGCAAGTGGGGCAGGCCGTATTTTCCAAGCAAGTCAATTCCTCTTCCGTCATTCTCCCTGCCTTTACCCGACCTACGGCTTCAAAGACCGTGGTCAAACTTACCGCTTCTCCCTGAAACCTGCCGGCCAGCATAGGACCGCCGCTGACAATGATAGTCGGTAAATCAAGTCTGGCTGCCGCCATCAACATTCCCGGAACTACCTTATCGCAGCTAGGAATTAAAACCAAAGCGTCAAAGGGGTGGGCTTCCGCCATAATTTCCACACTGTCCGCAATTAACTCCCGGCTGGCCAAAGAATATTTCATCCCCTTATGGTTCATGGCCAAACCGTCGCAAACAGCAATGGTAGGAAATTCTACGGGAATACCACCTGCCATTCTTATTCCTTCCTTTACCGCCTGGGCAATTTCTTTTAAATGGCGGTGTCCGGGTACGATCTCGTTAAAAGAATTAGCAACGCCGATAATCGGACGGTTTATTTCCTCATCTAAAAAACCAAGAGCTTTCCACAATGACCTGTGGGGAGCCTTTTCCACACCATCTTTCATTGCTGAACTACGCATTGTTTAGTCCTCCTTACTAAAAAGTTTAAAAAAAAACTCCTCGTCCCCCAGCCTTATAAAGCTGAAGGGGCGAGGAGTGTTTCTTCGCGGTACCACCCTTTTTCACCAATTGTTTTGCAACAATCGGTCTCTGGACGTACGGGCTTAAAAAACCGATACGCTGACAGGTTAACGGTTGTCTGCCGGCCGATCCTACTTAGGAGTAATCCTGTTCAGAAGGCAGTTCAGGGATGATTTTAAGAGATTGACCAACACCGGCTCTCACCAAACCCGGCTCGCTTAGTTAGTCAGCTTCTCTTACTGTTCCCGTCGTCACTTTTTATCAGGTTCTTAATTCTGCAGTTTTAAAAATTTTTATTTATAAATTTCCGGGCCGTCAATTTTAACCAGTTCCCGAAAGGCAGCAATTAGTTTCTTAGTAATTTCTCCCGGCTTGCCAGTACCAACTTTTCGTCCGTCAATTTTAACCACGGGAATAACCTCCGCCGCTGTCCCGGTAAAGAAACATTCGTCAGCAATATAGAGGTCGTGGCGGTTAAACAACCTTTCTTCCACCGGAATACCCGCTTCTTTAGCCAAATCAATAACGGCATTTCTAGTTACTCCCTCCAGGATTCCTATGTAGTTAGGAGGAGTAATTAAAACTCCATTTTTAACAATAAAAACGTTATCCGCTGTTGCTTCTGTAACATAGCCCTCCTGGCTAAGCATAATTCCTTCCTCTACCCCAGCCAACTTAAGCTCCAGCTTAGCTAGGATATTATTCAAATAGTTGAGGGATTTTACCCTTGGATTTAAAGAATCGGGAACGGTCCGACGAATAGCTGTGGTCACAACCTCCAAGCCTTCCTCATATTTTTCCTGAGGATAGAGGTTAATTGTGGTAGCAATAATAACCACCGTCGGTTTGGAACATTTAGCCGGATCAAGCCCCAGATCACCGGGTCCCCGGGAAACTACTAATCTAATATAAGCATCCCGCAGATTGTTTGCTCTTAAAGTGGCTAGAACGGCTTCCTCCATTTCTTCCATGGTTAGGGGAATTTCTAAAGCAATGGCCTTGGCCGACTCATACAGCCTGGTTAAATGTTCTTTTAATTTAAACACCCTGCCGTTATAGGCCCGGATACCTTCAAAAACCCCATCGCCATACAAAAAACCATGATCAAAAACAGAAACAACCGCCTGTTCCTGAGGGACTAGTTTCCCATCCAAATAAATGATCAAGCTCATTTTTATCCTCCTAATTATGACAAAATTATGACAAAATTATGACAAATTTCAATATATAGAAAAACCGAACAGTTCAGTTCCTCCAGTGTATCGTCACACAAATGAGCGAAACCTAGCTGTCCGGGTCCGTTTTACCCACGGTTTAGCGGTTTACATTTACTTTAAACCTAGAACCAGAGGCCCATTCTCTCTAAAACCGGCAAAATCTGAACACAAACACAGATATAATTCCTCTAGTGGACATTTGTCTAAATATTATTGATGAAAATTATACATAATTGGAATAATAGTGTCAAGATTTTTTTAGTAAAGAGCTAATTTTTGTTCAGCCTCTTTTAAGGCCAATTCAACCACAGCATGGCCGGTACCACCGGGAGATAATCTTTTAGCCACACAGCTTTCAATCGCAATTTCTGCCAATACATCCTCCTCAAATAGAGGGGAAATTTTTCTAAATTCTCCCAGAGATAAATCATCCAGGGCGCAATTTTTGCTGATACAATATTGAACTAATTGGCCGGTTATATAATGGGCATCCCGAAAAGGCATTCCCTTTTTGACCAAATAGTCTGCCACATCCGTAGCATTGGTATAACTGTGGCGGCAGGCATCCAACATCCTTTCCCGCTTTACGCTTATTTTAGTCAACATTTTACCGTAAACAGCAAGACAGATTTTAACTGTCTCCACCGCATCGAATACTCCTTCCTTATCCTCCTGCAAGTCTTTATTATAGGCCAGGGGCAGTCCTTTTAAAATTGTAAGCAGGCCCATCAGGCTGCCGATTACCCGGCCTGTTTTCCCCCGGGTAAGTTCAGCCACATCAGGATTTTTCTTTTGAGGCATGATACTACTTCCCGTACAAAATTCGTCCCCGATTTCGATAAACCCAAACTCCCAGGAAGTCCAGAGAATAATCTCTTCACTGAGCCGGCTTAAATGAACCATGATTAGAGATAAAGCCGCCAGAAATTCCACCAAATAATCCCTGTCGCTGACCGCATCCATACTGTTTGAATATAAATTTTTAAAACCTAGTTTTTCCGCCACGAACTGGGGATCAATGGGAAAAGTTGTCCCAGCCAAAGCCCCTGCTCCCAGGGGCAGCATATCCGTCCTTTTATAACAGTCCTCCAACCTTTCCCTGTCCCGCTGGAACATGGAAAAATAAGCTAAAAGATGGTGGGCAAAGAGAACCGGCTGGGCATGTTGCAGATGGGTATAACCGGGCATAATCACATCCTGATTTGCCCTGGCCAGGCTGATCAAACTTTTCTGAACTTCCTTTAGCAACTGACAAATTTGCTTGATTTGATCCTTTACATAAAGATGCATATCTAGGGCAACCTGATCATTGCGGCTTCTGGCAGTATGGAGTTTTCCTCCCACCGGACCAATCAATTCCTTTAAGCGGCTTTCCACATGCAGGTGAATATCCTCCAAACTATCGGTATAAACAAATTTCCCTTCCCGAATTTCTTTCAGGATAAGCTCCAAACCTACCAGAATCTGTTTTCCTTCCTCTTCTGTGATAATCCCCTGTTTGGCGAGCATCTGGGCATGGGCTATACTGCCAGCAATATCATATTCAGCCAAATTCTTATCAAAGGAGATGGAAGCGTTAAATTTATCTACCAGCTGATCCGTATCCTTTGTAAATCTTCCACCCCATAATTTCATCCTTACCCCTCCGTTAATCTTTTTTATTTACAGTAGAATATACCCTGGTCGGTAATCCCCAAATGCTGATAAATCCTTGGGCTGCTTTGTGATCAAATTTATCTCCTTTATCGTAGGTAGCCAAAGCATGATCATAAAGACCGTAAGCAGATTTCCGGCCCACCACTTTGCAGCTTCCTTTGAACAGTTTTACCCGCACGGTGCCGGTTACTGTTTCCTGAGTAACATCAATAAAGGCATCTAAGGCCTTTTTCAGCGGTGAAAACCATAGACCGTTATAAACCAATTCTGCATATTTTTGATCCAGCATAGCCTTATAATGGGTTACTTCCTTAGGATTGGTAAAAGCCTCTAGATCCCGGTGAGCTTCCAGTAAAACCGTTGCTGCGGGACATTCATAAACTTCCCGGGATTTAATCCCCACCAAACGGTTTTCCACATGGTCAACCCGGCCCACCCCATTTTCTCCGGCCAGCCTATTTAATTTTTTAATCAATTCCACCGGACCATATTTCACCCCGTCAATACTTACCGGAATTCCTTTTTCAAAACCGATTTCCAGGTAGCAGGGTTGGTCAGGAGCATCCTGGGGAGATTTTGTCCATTCATAGACATCCTCAGGGGCTTCCTGCCAAGGATCTTCCAAAACTCCGCATTCAATACTTCTGCCCCAAAGATTTTGATCTATACTGTAGGGATTATCCAAATCTACCGGAATGGGAATTCCTTTTTCTTTAGCATATTCAATTTCTTCCTCCCTGGACATGGGCCATTCCCGCACGGGAGCAATAATCTCCAAATTAGGGTTTAAAGCTGCCACCGATACGTCAAACCTTACCTGGTCATTCCCCTTACCTGTGCAACCATGAGCTACCGCATCAGCCCCTTCCTTTTCCGCTATCTCCACTAGCAATTTGGAAATCAGAGGACGGGAAAGGGCAGCGGATAAAAGATACTTGCCTTCATAAACGGCATTTGCCTTTAAAACAGGAAAGATGTATTCTTTCACAAATTCTTCCTGAGCATCAATCAGATAAACCTTTTTTGCCCCGATTTTAAGGGCTTTTTCTTTGACAAAATCCAAATCCTTACCTTCGCCCACATCGGCGGCTAAAGCAATTACTTCCGCACCGTATTTTTCTTCTAACCATTTAATGGCTACAGAAGTATCCAAACCTCCCGAATAAGCCAAAACTACTTTTTTCATTTTTACTCCTCCCCAATCTCAAAAATTTCTTTTCTTAACTCATTAAAAGGGCCATAATCGCTTTTTGAACATGCAGCCTGTTTTCCGCTTCATCAAAAACTGCTGACCAGGGCCCGTCGATTATTTCCTCCGTTACCTCCTCCCCCCGATGGGCAGGCAGGCAATGTAAAAAAATGGGATCTTCTTTGGTATACTTTAGCATCTCCTTATTAACCTGATAATTGCTGAACATTTTCATCCGTTCCTCTTGTTCCTCTTCCTGGCCCATGCTGGCCCAAACATCGGTATAAAGAACATCCGCATCTTTTGCTGCTTCCAGAGGATCTTCGGTGATAAGGATTTTGGAACCGGTTTTTTTAGCCACAGCCATTGCCCTTTCTACAATTTCTTCCTTGACTTTATAACCCGGGGGACTGGCCACAGCAATGTCCATGCCTACTTTTGAACAACCGTAAAGCAAAGAATGGGCCACATTATTCCCATCTCCAATGAAAGCCAGTTTCAAACCCTTTAAACTACCCTTCTTTTCTTTAATGGTGAACAAATCCGCCAGTACCTGGCAGGGATGCAGCAAATCCGTCAGTCCGTTGATAACCGGAACACTGGCATAATAGGCCAGCTCCTCTACTTCCTCATGGGAAAAGGTTCTAATCATGATTCCATCCACATAGCGGGAAAGAACCTGGGCCGTATCTTTAATCGTCTCCCCCCGGCCCAACTGAAGGTCTTTTCCGCTCAAGTAAAGAGCATAACCTCCCAATTGGTACATACCCACTTCAAAGGACACCCTGGTCCTGGTGGAGTGTTTTTGGAAGATCATGGCCAGAGTCTTACCCTGCAAATAGGGATGGGGTTTGCCGATTTTCCGATCGGACTTTAATTCCTCCGCCACCCGAAAAATTAAATTTATTTCTTCTAAACTTAGGTCATAGATGGATAATAAATCTTTACCCTTCATCATCAACTTTTTCACCTTCTTCACTCTAGTTTTTAAAATTTTCCCCAAAAGCATCGGCTAAAATATTAACTGCCTGATCTACTTCAGCTTCCCCGATTATTAAAGGAGGTAAAAACCTTAAAACCTTCTCTGCCGTACAATTTATTAAAAGACCTTTTTCTAAACATGATTTTACAATCTCCGGCCCCTTCTCTGCTACTTCAACGCCGATCATCAGGCCTAATCCCCTAACTTCCTTGATCTGAGGATATTTAAATTGTAAATCCCGGAGCTTGGCCTGAAAATAATTACCTAGTTTTTCTGCCCGGCCGGGGATATTTTCCGTCAAAAACGTTTTCATAACAGCAACTGCAGCTGCTGCTGCCACCGGATTACCACCGAAAGTTGAAGCATGGTCTCCCGGTCGAAAGGCTGAGGCCGCACTTTCTCTGGCCATCATGGCCCCGATGGGCAACCCTCCTCCCAGGGCCTTGGCTAAAGTGATTATATCCGGCTCTACCCCCAAAGCTTCATAAGCAAATAATTTGCCGGTCCGAGCAAGACCGCATTGAACCTCATCAAAAATCAGTAAAATATCATTCTGGCTACAAAATTCCCTTAAAGCCTGCCAGTAGTCTTTCTCAGCAGTATTTATCCCCCCCTCACCTTGAACAGGCTCAATCAAAACGGCACAGGTTTGAGAACTTACTGCCTCTTTTAAAGCCTCAAAATCACCGTAAGCTACATATTTGAAACCGGGCAAAAGGGGATTAAAACCTGCTTGGTATTTAGTCTGGCCGGTGGCGGTTATAGTTGCCATCGTCCGGCCATGAAAAGAATTAAGGGTAGAAATAATTTCTTTCCGGTCTTCACCGTATTTAAGGTGAGAATATTTTCGGGCCAATTTTATTGCTGCCTCGTTGGCCTCCGCCCCGCTATTGCAGAAGAAAACCCGGTCAAAACAAGAGTTTTTAATCAAGATTTCTGCCAGCTCGGCCTGAGGTTTGGTATAGTAAAGGTTAGAACAATGCAGGATTTTTTCAACTTGTTCCTTGACTGCTCCCACCACCGCCGGGTGACAGTGACCGAGAGAATTAACCCCTAAACCGCTGATAAAATCTAAGTATTTTTTGCCTTCTTCATCCCAGACCCAACAACCTTCTCCCCTTACCAAAGCCAGAGGAAAGCGGCCATAGGTCTGCATAATATATTTATCCGCCTTTTCCTTTATTTCACTTTTCACCTTTCCACCCCCACCGGCACATATATTTCAGCCCACTTAGATTATTTTGTAATCATTGTACCTACCCCGCCGTCAGTAAATATTTCCAATAAAAGCGAATGGGGAGGACGACCGTCTAGAAGGTGGGCACTTGCTACTCCTCCGTCCAAAGCCTGAAGGCAGGCATTAACTTTAGGAATCATACCGCCGTCAATAATGTTTTGCTCAATTAACTCCTGGGCTCTAGCCCGATTTAAGACAGGTAAAAATGAATCGGGGTCGTTTTTATCCAACCAAACTCCCCGAACATCAGTAAGGATAATTAATTTTTCTGCCTGGAGGGCAGCAGCCACTTGCCCTGCCACATAATCGGCATTAATATTATAAGTTTCCCCATCCTCTCCTACACCGATGGAAGAAATAACCGGAATATATCCTTCATTGCTTAAAAGTTTGAGCAGTTTGGTATCAATTTCCGTAACCTCTCCTACCAAGCCCAGATTTCCGTCCGCCTGTTTAGCCATAATGGTTTGCCCGTCTTTGCCGCTTATCCCGACAGCCTTACCTCCGTTTTGGTTAATTAAAGCCACAATATCCTTATTAACTTTACCGGCCAAAACCATTTCCGCAACTTCCATGGTTTCCCGATCGGTAACCCGGAGTCCGTTCACAAAGTTTGCCTTCTTGCCTAACCTTTTCAGCATTTCGGTCAGCTGGGGACCTCCCCCGTGAACGAGAATGGGATTAATCCCAATGTATTTAAGCAGGATAATATCTAAAATTACCCCCTTTTTCCGCTGCGGATCGGTCATGGCACTTCCGCCGTATTTAATCACAAAGGTTTTACCGAAGAACTTCCGCATATAGGGAAGGGCTTCGATCAAAACACTGGCTTTTTCAATTGGATCGTACATTTTTCTTTCCCCCATTCTAAGACCGGTAGCTACTATTGATTTTGATATAGTCAAAAGAAAGATCACAGCCCCAGGCAGTAGCAGAATAGTAGCCTAAATGGAGATCAATGGTAATTTTTACACTGTCCTTTTGCAGAACGGCTTTGGCCTCCTCCTCGCTGAAAGGAATAGCCTTTCCCCCTGCAGCTACCTGCACAGGTCCCAAGGCGATATCAACTAAATCCGGATCACAATCAGCTCCCGAATAACCAACAGCCGCCAATATCCTTCCCCAGTTGGCATCTTCCCCGAAAATTGCTGTTTTCACCAGGTTTGACTTAGCTACCGTCCGGGCTATCTGCCGGGCATCCGCTAAAGAAGCGGCTCCCTTCACCTCTACCTCTAAAAGTTTAGTCGCCCCTTCGCCGTCCCTTGCTATTTCTTTCGCCAAATATTCGCAGACCTGCCGTAAAACAAAAATAAAATCCCCATAATATTCATTTCCTATCTCAATCCTGGGGTTACCAGCCAAGCCGTTGGCCATAACCAGCACCATATCATTGGTGCTCTGGTCTCCGTCCACCGTTATCATATTAAAAGTCTGGTCAGTAACCTCTTTTAAAGCCTGCTGTAAAGCCTCCCGGCTTATAAGGGCATCCGTAGTTATAAAGCCCAACATTGTGGCCATATTAGGATGAATCATCCCCGAACCTTTGGCAATCCCACCGATTCTAACCTCTTTGTTTCCCAATTTAAAACTGTAAGCAATGGATTTAGGCACCAGGTCAGTAGTCATAATTGCCTCGGCGGCCTCCCCGCTTCCCTCTCTCTTAAGCCCGGCACAGGCAGCCATAATCCCTTTTTCTACCCGTTCCATAGGCATTTTTACTCCAATTACCCCGGTGGAAGAAACCGCCACTTCTTCCGTCCTAATCTTTAGCAAACCGGCTGTCAGTTCTGCCATTTTTAAAGCATCAAGCATGCCCTGCTCCCCGGTGCAGGCATTGGCATTACCGCTGTTTACCACCACAGCCCGCAGGTAACCTGCTTGTAAATGTTTTTGGGTTAGTAGAAGGGGGGCAGCTTTCACCTTATTGCAGGTAAAGACTCCTGCAGAAATTGCCGGTACCTCTGAATAAATTACCGCCAGATCCTTTTTCTTACCTCCGTTTTTTATTCCGCAGGCTGCTGCTCCGGCTAGAAAACCGGCAGCAGCCGTTACTCCACCATCTATCATAGTTAAATCCACTATCTTCACTCCCTTCTTTCACCTTCAAAAATCAATTATCTTCCACCGAACTATTTATCCCTTATGGATAAACAGCTGTTAATTCAAGTCCCGCCTTCTCCGGACAGCCTAATAAAAGGTTAGCATTTTGGACAGCCTGGCCGGAAGCTCCTTTAGTAAGATTATCAATAGCCGAACATAAAATCAGCCTTTTAGTTCGGGAATCCCAGTGAACACTGAGGAAACAATAATTCGTCCCTACTAGGGCCTTGGTTTGCGGAAATTCCCCCGCCGGCAAGATATGAACAAAGGGTTCCTGTTCATAAAACTCCATCAGAACTGTCCTTACCTTCTCTTCAGTTATTCCCGCTTTAGGCTGAAGATAAATTGTAGATAAAATCCCTCTATTCATAGGAATTAAATGAGGGGTAAAAGTAATTACAACCTGTTCCCCCGCAGCCTTGCTGAGTTCCTGCTCAATTTCCGGCAGATGTCGATGTACCCCTCCTAGCTGGTAAGGATGAAGGCCTCCCTCAACCTCACAGAAAAGGGAATTAAGACTTAAAGCGCGACCTGCGCCGGAAACCCCCGATTTAGAATCCGCAATAATTCCCTCTTTTTCTATAATTTGAGCCTTTAAAAGAGGATAGAGAGCAAGAATAATACTGGTAGGATAACACCCCGGATTAGCTACCAGAGAAGCAGACTTTATTTTTTCCCGATTTATTTCAGGCAAACCGTACACCGCTTGGCTTAAAAGCTCAGGAGTACGATGTTCCAGACCATACCAAGCTTGATAAATCTCACTGTCATCTAAACGATAATCTGCACTTAAATCAACAACTTTTTTCCCCGCTTTAATCAATTCACCTACAAATTTCATGGATAAACCGTGGGGAAGAGCTGAAAAAACCAGATCGCACTCTTCAATAACTTCTTCCACGATTAATTCCTTGCAGCTTAAATCTAACACCGTTCGGAACTGAGGAAAAACTTCCCCAATTTGCTTCCCGGCATATCTATCGGCAGTTATATAGGTTATTTCACCATATGGATGGTTCAGTAATAAACGGATTAATTCCCCACCGGTATAACCTGTTGCTCCTAAGATTCCAAAACGGATCAATTCAATCTCCCCCTAGTTTTATTGTTTATAATTATACATTCATATTGTATATTAATGCAATACCTTTCTTAGAAAAAAACATTTACAACTATTCAGAATAATACAAAAAGCCAGATCTAAAAAGAAAAGAGACCTATTTGGTCTCTTTTTTAAAGCCTACATACTCTTTTAGAGTGTTCTATTTTTACACATCTATCCATAACCACATCAATTCCCTCAGCCTCAGCTTTAGCTGCCCCCTCTTGATTAACTACTCCCAATTGCAGCCAAATGGCTTTAGGCTTAATCTTGATTGCTTCCTCAATTACCTGGTCTGTTTCCTCCGAACGCCGGAAAATATCAACCAAATCCACCGGTTCCGGAATTGAAAGCAAATCGGGATAACATTTTTCCCCTAAAACCTCTTCTAATTTAGGATTAACAGGAATAATTTTATAACCATTGTTTTTTAAATATCTGGCCACTTCATTGCTGGGTTTGCCTTCTTTGTCAGAAATGCCAACAACAGCTATGGTCTTGCAGTTGGCTAAAATTTTTTCAATCTTCCCATCTGACAAATTAACTTACCTCCTCTTATAAAAATTAATATTCGTTCTTCCCCTGGCCGGTCAAGTAATAAGCCAGGCTCTGCAGCTCCATGGTAAAATCTACGTTATAGAAACGAACTCCTTCCGGCACAGTAACAGCAATGGGAGCAAAGCTTAAAATCCCTCTAACCCCGGCGTCAACCAAAAGATTTACTACCTTTTGAGCAGCATTGGCAGGTACGGTCACAATAGCCATCTGGATTTCTTTTTCCTGGATGATCTCTTTTAAATTCTCAATGGGAGAAACTTTCACTCCCCCCACTTCCATACCAATCTTGGCAGGGTCCCGGTCAAAAACTGCAGCAATATCAAAATCCTCTCTTTTAAGCAGAATATAATCGGATAGGGCTTGACCAAGTTTACCTGCCCCCACAACCGCAACTTTAATATGCTCGGTAAGGCCAAGAATATGCCTGATTTCTCCCCGCAAATAGGAAACATCATAACCTATTCCCTGTTTACCAAACTCACCGAAATAGGCTAAATCTTTTCTAATTTGAGATGGTTTTATCCCTAATTTATGCCCTAACTCATGGGAAGAAATAGTAGGAACTCCCATTTTATCCAAATAGGTTAAACATCTAAGATAAAGAGGAAGCCTTTTTACAACAATTTCCGATATTTTATACTTGCGCACTTTTTCATTCCTCCTTCTGGCAACAATTTAACACAAATTTATAAAAAATAAAACAATCCACGATTTGTGAAACATTTCTCATGACCTACTTATTCTACTTATTATTCTTTACTAAGTCAATTATTCCTGCCAAAATAAAAATTTTTATTCTTAGCTGAATAATTTTTTAACACCTTAAATCTGGTCCGAAAATTAGACAAATATCGAAAAACATTATTCTAATACCCAACTTTCTTTATTTTAATCCCATTCTTGCAAATTAATTGTATTTTTTATGGTATAATAATATAAACTTTAATATAAACTTTTCGAGATTATTACCTAAGGAACAAACTCCCAAGTAAATTAAGGAGAGAGGAGGACAAGTAATGGGAAAAAAATTGAAATCAACCCTGATTGTTGTAGGAATTATAGTCGTCATCATAGCTATAGTAGCAGGTAGCTATAATAGTTTAGTTTCCTTGGAGGAAAACGTAACAAGCAAATGGAGTCAGGTAGAGAATAATCTGCAAAGAAGAAACGATTTGATTCCCAACTTAGTTGCCACCGTAAAGGGTTATGCTGCACATGAAAGAGAAGTTTTTGAAAATGTAACCAATGCCAGGGCTAAACTGGCAGGCGCGCAAGGAGTCGCAAATACGGCTCAGGCAGACCAGGAATTAGCGGGAGCTTTAAATCGTTTGTTAGTTATAGTAGAAAATTATCCGGATTTAAAAGCCGATGCTAATTTCCGCCAGTTAGCGGACGAATTGGCAGGAACAGAAAATAGACTAGCCGTTGCCCGTAAAGATTACAATGAAGCAGTCCAAACTTACAACACTAAAATCAAACGGTTCCCTACGTCCATCTGGGCCAAAATCTTCGGTTTTGAACCTAAACAATACTATGAAGCTGCACCTGGAGCAGAAACCCCGCCTCAAGTCGATTTCACTTCTTAGGGGTTGAGTGGGATGAAAAAATTTAAATATGCAGTTTCTATTCTTTTTGTTTTAGCCTTAATCCTTTTTCCCACATTGGTTTTGGCCAAACCCAACTTGCCTCCTGTTCCAACCAATGAAAAATATGTTCACGATTTTGCTAACATTATTGATCCCCAAACCGAAGAAGAACTTCGAAGAATAGGTCTGGAACTGGAGAGAAAGACTACTGCTCAAGTAGTAGCCGTTACAATTCACTCCCTGGAGGGCAACAATTTAGAAGAATACGCCAATGAACTCTTTAGGACCTGGGGAATCGGTCAAAAAGATAAAAATAACGGGGTCCTCTTGCTGGTAGCTCTGGAGGACAGAGCAATGAGAATAGAAGTAGGTTATGGTTTAGAAGGAATCTTGCCAGACGGAAAAACTGGAAGAATAAGGGACGAATTCATCATCCCCTATTTTCAGCAGGGGCAATATGCAGAAGGAATAAAACAAGGATACCTGGCTTTAGCGGGAGAAACAGCCAAAGAATATGGTGTGGAATTAAGCTTAGATGAACCGATTCCTTACCTTAATTATCCCGGAGAAAGTGAAGGAATACCCGTTCTAGGTATTATAGTTTTCCTTGCCATTATTTCCTCTCTGTTTTACGTTGACTACCGATTCTGGCACGGCAGTCTGCTAACAACAATTTTTTATATACTCGGCGGAGGCCGGAACGGTGGCAGAGGAGGAGGTGGCTATGGCGGCGGAGGCTTCGGCGGTGGCGGTTTCGGCGGCGGAGGCTTCGGCGGCGGTGGCTATGGAGGCGGCTCCTCCGGTGGGGGCGGAAGCAGCGGCAGGTGGTAAAAACAGGCTAAAAGAGGTGGAGTGCATGCACTCCACCTCTTTCTCCTTAATCCTCATAAATTTTAAACTTTTTGATTGTTCTCTTCAAACCCTGGGCTGTATTTAAAATGCTCTTATTCAACCCATTTATCTCTTCAATAGTGGCAGCCTGCATTTGAGCCGCGGCATTGATTTCTTCAAGGGCAGAAGCATTTTCTTCGGCGGCGGCAGCGATGCCAGCTATATTCCCGCCGACAGTACCATTCTCTCGGGCGATCCTCTCTGCGGCCAACGCTGCCTGCTCAATTAAGCCGCCTGCCTGAGAGACAGCACTGTCAATCTCTTTAAAAGCCTGGGCAGTTTTGCTAACGATAGCTGTTCCTTCCTTTACCTCTTCAGTTCCCGACTCGACTCTTTGAACTGCGTCAGCAGTACCCTGCTGTATTTCCTTGACCAAATGAATAATTTTCTTTGCCGAGCCCCCGGACTGTTCTGCTAATTTTTTGATTTCCTGAGCTACAACAGCAAAACCTTTTCCTTGCTCCCCGGCCCGGGCGGCTTCGATAGCAGCATTTAAAGCCAGCAAATTAGTTTGATCTGCAATAGCAGTGATAGCGCTGACCAAAGCTCCAATCTCCCCGGAATGATGATTGAGAAGTTCAACCACATTCCTGATCTGATCCACCTGGCAAGCAATCTTATTCATCTGCTCAATCGTGCTTTTAACTAAATAATTGCCATTATCGGTGCATTTAAAGGTAAGTTCTATCTGTTCCTTAACCTGCCCAACTGCAGCCGCTAACTCAGCAATGTTTTTATTGATCCCTTCCGCTGCCGCTGCAGCAGAGGAGCTGGCCTGAGCCTGTTCTTCCGCCCCGGCACTAACCCGAGCTATTCCTTGAGTAACTTGATTAGCGACGAAAGATTGTTAAAAAACCGTAGGCAGTTAATGCCTACGGTCTCTTCAATAATTTCATTATGATAAATAATCTCATCAACAAAGATATATCCACTGAAGCCGTCATAAAGGTAAGAAGATTTAATTTCTTCCGGATTTATGCTGCTTTTTCCCCGGTAACCGGCTGCATATTGCCTTCCATCCTGTGGGGCAAATTCAATTTTCCCTGTCAGTCTGAGGTTATATAAATATTCCTCTAAACACCAGTTGTTTTCTGCACTATTTCCGCATGAAAATGTCCTACATACCTATCTGATAATTTCGGTTATCTCTTTTTTTCTTCGCTCTACCTTAAAATAAAGCCGTACTTCCAGGAATTTTCCTTTAACCACACTCCTTACCTGGTTTGAACAAACTCTTCAATAAGAAAATCCGACAGAAAATTAAATTTTACGGTACTGACTTCAACAGCTAAATCGGTCTGGTGCTCACTGCTCCCAAGATACGCCACAACCTCGGAGGCTTTGCTAAAAGCTTCTTCCCGTCCATGTCTGCCCTTCATACTTCTTAGCTTTCTGGCAAATACTGTTTTCTGATTTTGGTAATTCTGTAACCGCTGACGAAAGTAAAGCCGGTAACTCCTTCTTTCCCTGCCCCTGATGAACATATTTTTAAGCTCTTTCAAAGCCGTTTGGTTAAAGGTGGTTCCCTTTGCCAGCTGAAAATTATCCCCGGCAACAATTTTCACTTTAACAAAATCATCCGGCACATAGGATTTAGGTAGAAAACACTTATTATTTACTAAAAGCAGCAGACTGTTTAAGTCAAAACTGTCAGTTTTAGCCCAAGCGTCAGCCCCAGCCAATGGAGCAGACAAAAACTGAGGCCGAAGCAGAATATTATTGTCTTTTTTATCCTAATCATCTCCTGGAAAAGCTTTAATTTGACCTGCCCATCAATATTTGGCAATAGTCTACAAATACCTTCAGCCAAAAAAACCAAAAAAAGAAGATGGTAATTGATTTTACCATCCGCCCATACTAATTCAAAATCTATAACGGCTTGCCCGTTTATCTCCCAGTTTCGAAAAGACTGAGCAGACCACATTGGTTAAGATAATCCCCAAAAGCATTAACCCTATCCCTTGAGCAAAGGTCTTGACCAGCTCCAGTTTTGCCGCCTGAGCAAAATTGGTTAGATCCAGATATTCGGTAGAAGACATTTCCCAAGGTTCCTCCAGGGTTTTTAATCTTTCCGTCCGGAGAAGCAGCATTTTTTCATAGATTATATTGGCTAAAAAACCAAGGGAAGTCGGGAGGGATAGGGCCAGAGCAATTAAGTTTTGCTTCCGACCAGCAAAAAGGCCGGCAAGAAAACCGAGGATAAGTGAAATAAGATAAAATACGCCAAAAGTCTTGAACAAACCTAGGCTGGGATAGAGAGAAACCAGCCAGCGAAACAAAAAAAACCAGC
Organism: Clostridia bacterium; assembly: GCA_012840065.1. Classification (GTDB taxonomy): domain Bacteria; phylum Bacillota; class DUMD01; order DUMD01; family DUMD01; genus DUMD01. Next base: position 5,035 of record DUMD01000108.1, on the reverse strand, counting down.
TGGTATAGCCTATTACTAATACCCCAAATTGCCTGTTAGTCATCGTTTAGCCACCTTTAAACCATTTTGGAAAAATAAAAATTAGCTACTTATTTCATTCGCCAATTTCCTCTCTTTCCCTTCCCTTTTTGGAGAATATTTCCGGTTTCAGCTAAAATTTTAGCTGAAAAGATGTAAATTTTTTATTCTTTCAATTGCTTCCAGCAACTGCTCTTCCGGAGCAACAATTCCAAAGCGAACATATCTGTCACCTAAGTTACCAAAGGCACTTCCTGGAATGACTACCACCCCTGCTCGGCGGATTAGGTCCACAGCAAAATCAGTGGAATTCTCATAATTATCCGGAATGGGAGCCCAAACAAACATAGTAGCCTTTGGTTTTGCTATCTTCCAACCCAAAGCCCGCAGGCCATCCACTAAGATGTCCCTTCTCCTTTGATAACTAAGTACATTTTCATTGACAACGTCCTGGGGACCATTTAAAGCGGCAGCTCCTGCCAATTGAATGGGGGTAAAAACACCGTAATTGGTATTAGATCTTAACCGGGCCAGGGCCTCAATCAATTCCGGATTGCCTACGGCAAAGGCCAAACGACAGCCGGCAAAATTGTAAGTCTTAGATAAGGAATGAAATTCTATCCCCACCTCTTTTGCCCCGGGAATCTCCAAAAAACTGGAAGGTCTATACCCATCAAAGGCTAATTCGGTATAGGCCGCATCATGACAAACAACAATATTATGTTTCCGGGCAAAATTCACAACCTCTTCAAAAAATTCCGGCGGTGCCGTACAGGCTATAGGGTTATTAGGATAATTAAGAATCATTAGCTTAGCTCTGTCTGCAATTTGCAGATCAACCCGGCTAAAATCCGGCAAAAAATCGTTTTCTGCTGTAAGAGGCAGAGGATAAACTACTCCGCCGGCAAGCTCCGTTGCAATCCTGTAAATGGGATAGCAGGGATCAGGGATAAGAGCAATATCCCCCGGATCCAAAAAAACCTGAGGAAGAAGGGCCAAACCTTCCTGGGATCCCATCAGGGAAATAATTTCAGTTTCCGGATTAAGCTCTACTCCAAACCGTCTTTGGTACCAATTAGCCACTGCCTCCCTTAACTCCGGCAAGCCTCGAATTGAGGTATAGCGGTAATTAGCAGGGTTAGCCACCCCGTCAAGTAAACATTTTATTACATGTTCTGCCGGGGACCGGTCAGGACTGCCAATCCCTAAATCAATAATTTGCTCCCATTTATCCCTAACCTCTTCCACTATTTTCCCCATCTCAGTAAAAATATCCGTTTTTAAATTATTCATTCTTTTAGCTGTTTGCATTACTACCACCTTCCTGAAATAATCTTAAGACATAAAACTCCCCGCAATATTTATCAGTTATTTAATAAAGCTTTGATTTTTTAGCCAAATTTCCTCTGTTAATCCGTTGAATATTTATTTTTTAACGAAAAACACTAACAGTAAACAAGATTTCTTAGTAATAAAAAACATCTAGAAGCTGTACAAGACTTAAAAGATAAAGAAGCCGCTTTATTTTAATTAGTGAATAAAAATAAATGACAGGAGGAGATTAAATGATAAAAATAAACCAGTATCGGCTTTTTTTATTTCCAATCTTTCTTTTTCTGATTTTTTCCCTTCTTACTGCAGCAGGCTGCAGGATTGAGCGGAAAGGTGAACAACCGGCCCCTGCCCCTCAATCCAAACCTGAACAGCAAAATAATCTTACTGTCCCGCCACAACTACAGGGGTTAGAGCTACAGGGGGGAAGCGAAAGCACCAGCAGAAAAATTAGTAAGGATGTGGTTATAGATTATTCTGCTAAGTATCCAAAAATGGTTTACTTAAGCGGAAGTAAAAGAACCAATAAAATAGCCTTGACCTTTGATGATGCTCCTGATAATGTCTATACTCCTCAGATTTTAGATATCCTTAAACAATATAATGTTAAAGCTACTTTCTTCGTTATCGGCAAAACTGCCCAAAACTATCCGGATATTATGAAAAGAATAGTTGAAGAAGGTCATGTAATTGGAAATCACAGTTTTAATCATGCTAACATTGCTAAACTAAGCCCTGCAGAATTTGCCCAGGATTTAGATTTGGCTGAACAAACCATTTTTAATCTTACCGGTATTAAAACAGCCTTTTATCGTTCTCCCTACGGAGTGTTAAGCGATGAAATTGTAAAAATCTTAGATGATAAGGGTTATAAAATAGTGGCCTGGTCCGTAGATTCCCTTGATTGGAAAGGCCTTACTGCCGAACAGGTTGAAGCCAATATTTTTTCCAATGTAACTAAAGGATCGATTATTCTCCAACACAGTGCAGGAGGGCCGGAGGAAGATCTCAGCGGCACCGTAAAGGCACTACCCAAAATCATTGAAAAACTGCAGCAGCAAGGTTATCAATTTGTAACCGTAGATAAACTTCTTAATTTACCGGCTGAGAAAAAATAAGCTTTTCCAGCTATCACCCTAACCACCTTAATCTACCAGTATAATACGACTCTTTCTTAGACAAGCTATATATACCAAGTTACAAGGAGGTGAATAGATTGCCAAGCAATAACCAACCAGTAAATCCTCAAGCTAAACAATTTTTAAACAATCTAAAATATCAGGCAGCTTCTGAAGTAGGTGTTACCCTCCGCGAAGGGTACAATGGCGACCTCCCGGCCCGTCAAGCTGGAGCTATTGGCGGTCACATGGTCAAAAGAATGATTGAATTTGCCCAACAAAATATGAGCCAGAATTTTAGGTAAGCTAACAACTAGCAACATTCTTTAACACTTGTGTTTGGAAATAATAAAAAAATAAAGACATAGAAAGAAAAAGGAGGAGTTTCCTCCTTTTTCTTTTAAACCACTCCTTTTAGGGGAGGACGATAGCCACAGGAGGCACATACCCCATTGTTTAAACCTACCAGTTGGGTAAAATACCCTGTCCTTCTAATTAACAACTGTCCGCACCTAATGCAGTTGGTATCCGCATAATCTGTAATACCCAGGTTACCCAGATAAACATAATTTAAATATTCCCTGGCAATCTCCCTGGCCTCTAAAAGGGTTTTAAATGGAGTGGCCGGTCGATTAAATTTATATCTGGGAAAATAACGGGATAAATGAAGGGGAATATCCGCCGATAATTCACTCAGCCATTTAGCTAAAGATTTTATTTCTGTCCTGCTATCATTCAAGCCGGGAATAAGTAGGGTAGTTATCTCCAGATGTTTTCCTGATTCCTGACAAATTTCTATTGTCTTCAAAACCTGTTTTAAACTTCCTCCCAACTGTTTTCGGTAAAATTCCTCTGTAAAAGCTTTGAGGTCAATATTTAAAGCATCAATGAATTCTAATAAATCTCTAAGGGGAACCTCATTTAGCATTCCATTGGTTACCAAAACATTTTTAAACCCACTGGCCTGGACTAACCTACTGCTGTCTTCCACAAATTCAAACCAAACGGAAGGCTCAGAATAGGTATAAGCAACACCACAACAATTTTCCTCTATCTCCTTTAGCAGAATCACAATATCTTCCGGTCTTAAAATACGCCCCTCTTCAACCCTTTGGCTGATTTCCCAGTTTTGGCAAAAACCGCAGCTAAGATTGCAGCCGAAACTTCCCAGAGAAAGAATATTATAACCAGGAAAAAAATGATAAAGAGGTTTCTTTTCAATAGGGTCCAAGGCCAAGGAAGAACATAAACCATAATTAATAGTTATTAGTCTAGACTGTTCATTTTTCCGCACCCTACAGCGGCCGGTCTTCCCCGGAGCAATAATGCAATTATGGCTGCAGAGTTGACACTGAAGATTATCCCCTTCCTTAAGCTTAGTATAATACCTGGCTTCTCTCATTTCCATCCCCCTAGTAATAGCGCTCTACTTGAAAGCGGTAAAGCTTTACCTTTTCCCATTCACCGATACCGGCCTTTTGCTTAGCAATCCTAATCTGTTCTTCTACGCTTTCTATTCCCGGCAAATTAGGAAGAAGTAGTCCTCTTCTGCCTCCCTTTTCAACTATAACCCCATATTTTTGTGGATCAAGCTCGGCTTCCGATGCCACAGGTTCAGCCGGCTGCAAAATATCAACGGAATAAACAATTTCCGGAAGTTCTTCTTCCCGAACTGGGGAAAACCTGGGATCAGCCACACCTGCGCTAATTGCATTACTGATAATCTCTTCAGCAATATTATTTTTGCTAGGCTCAATAGTTCCAATACATCCCCTAAGGTGCCCATCTTTTTTAAGGGAAACAAAAACTCCGGCCCTAGTCTTCATTTTTTCTGGCAGCTCACCTTCCAATTTGATTGGTTTACCTGTAAGAACATAGCTTTCTAAACTTTCCCGAGCTAAACGCACATAAGGAGACTCCTTTTCCCTAATTTCAGCCATTTTTTTCTTCTTAGCTGAAAGCAATTTGTCATAAACCTGACGATTAGGATTTCTGCCCTTGATTTCGAAGCTGGCTACCGCATAGCCAACCCCAAAGGGCCCCTCATAGGATAATAGGCGGGAAACATAATCATAACCATCCAAGCTCCCAGTTAGGATAATCAGAGGATTAAAACCGCATTCTCCAGCCTGTTCACAAAGGTCCGGGTCAGTATCCATAATTCTTATCAGGTCATTGTCTTTGATTAAGCCGGTTATCCATTGATCAAATTCCTTTCCCCTAGGGTGATAGCTATAGGGACCATCTTCACTTAAACGGTGGGATAAATCCCCGCTGATTATCAAAGCGAGTTTTTTATCAAGATTGAAGGTCGTCTGCTGGATTGCCAGTCCAAAGGCATAGAGTTTCTCTCTGGAAAGAAGTCCCATTGTCACATGGACCAGAGGAACTTTCTCGATTATTTCCTGCAAGAAATAGAGGGGAACCAGGGCTCCATGGTCCAAATTAAGATTTACCCCATATAAATTAGCTTTTCGCTGGTCTAGAAGAACAGTCTCTACTCCCAATTTTTCCGCTTGCCTTGCCAGCTCGCTACAAAATTCCAGATCATTAGGTACAGATACTCT